>PJET01000114.1 GCA_002825515.1 Candidatus Thorarchaeota archaeon MP11T_1
CCAACTGCTACCAAAAAAAAAAAATAGTTATAAAAGTTCATGAATCAGTATTAAGATTCATCCAGTATTCGAGAGCCTTCTTCGCATTCTTTCCTGTTAGTTGCTTGTAGGCCTCTGATGGCAATAGTATTTTCAGGTCCTTTACATCATCACCAGGTCTTGGTTTACCTTTGAGCACTTCAGAGATGAATACAACGAATATCATATCTGTCTGATTTTTCATTAGAGGATATGATGCTAAGAAAGCAGTTACTCGAATTTGTAAGCCAGTTTCTTCTTCAACTTCCCGAACAATTGCAGCCTCTAATGACTCTCCAGTTTCGACAAAACCCCCAGGTAGCCCCCAAAGGTCCTTATTCTTCGAACTCACTATCACCAGTTTCTCCCCTTTAAAAACAAGAGCAGCGACAACAGGGACGGGAGTACTATAGTATTTCTTTTCACACTTCGAACAAAGATAGTCCCAGTCTTCATCCTCGCAGGAAATCAGCTCACTTCCACAACGTGTGCAAAAATGATATTCCAATTCTTTAAGCCTCATTGGTATTTCAGAATATTAGTGCTTGAATCTTTCCCATCAATAGAGTTCATTCTTATGGTCGATAATTGATCGAATAGTAAAGAATAAATCAAATGTTAGAAATATATAACGTTAGAAATAGTTAACATGGTGTAGACAATGAGAACCAACTTGATTAGTTTCCTAGGATTATTGGGGTTGCTAGGTTTTCTGGGGCCCATAACTGGAAATCTGGGATTCTATGGGTTCTTTGGGTTTTTAGGATTTCTCAGTGCCTTTGGTGGAACTGGAACGGATGAAAGAATTGAAAGCAATATCAATCGCTCATGTAGAAACTCTTTCATCTTAGTTACGATCACGATGGCTTTTTCTCTTGTATATGTCGTTTCGTTTGGGGCTATAGCAGCATTCCCATTTGTGTTCGCTATACTGTTTGCTGGAAGTATGGTAACCTTTGTAATATCTTTCATGTATTATGATAGAAAAGGGGAATGACCTTTTTGATGAAGACTCGAATGAAAGAACTCAGGAATGAGCTAAATCTAACTCAAGAAGATCTAGCAAAGCAGGTTGGAGTTCGAAGAGAAACAATAATTTTCCTTGAGAAGGGCAAGTACAATCCATCATTGAAATTAGCGTATAAGGTTGCAAGAGCTCTAAATTCAAAAATTGAAGACATTTTCATATTCGAAGAATAGATTTCTATGCAAATGCAACAATTTCGTATAAGTTAATTTTGGGATTGTGCACAGAATATGTAATCAGGCCTCTCATAGGCGTTTAAACTTGGTCTATGAAGCAGTTCCTCCTTAGACAAGGATATAAGCCTTCCAAATCGAGCCACAGCTTGAGGCGTTGCTCAACAAAATGATGGGGCTTGATAGTTTTGACCCTTTCACAGGAAAGAATTCAATCAGAAGAGACCATACTATCAAGTGGACTCTCTGCAAAACGCACTTTCCTAGGCCTCAATAATTCACTCTGGCGTGTTGCTCTAGTAGCTGGCATCGCTCAGTTATCAGTAAGTATTTGGACATGGCAGTTTGCAATATCTCTCGATTCATTTCTTTTCCCTTGGCAAATTGGAATAATATTTGCTTTTGGCACTCTTGCCGGACTTGCTGGATACACAATAGCGGGCGCGTTGGCAGATACAATCGGAAGAAAAATGGCACTTCTTATTTCATTCATTCCACAGCTAATAGGCCTGCTTCTTCTTTACTCAATGCCAGTGTGGCCATTAATCGTTATTGCATATTCTCTGCAATACTTTGGGTGGAGCTTCGTGCTTGTGATATCACGGACGATACCTGCAGACGAGATTTCAGCTGATATCAATCCAACAGCGACAAGAAAGATCACGATGGTTCTGATGCCAGCCTATGCAGTTGATGCTGCAAGTCCAATAATAGCTGTGTTTTTACTACAAATAGGAATGCAAATTCACTCTCTTCTTCTCATAGGTGCAATCGCCGCATTGGCCGCAATGGTTTTTACTGCAGCTTTCGTGCATGACGCATACAATCCAAAGACATCAAATGAATTAGAAAAGAGCTCTGTAAATCCTCTAAAAGATCTAGGAACTCCCTTCTGGAGATTCACAATCGCGATGTTTGGTTATTATGCCGCATTTGGCATGGCAATCCCGTATCTTGGAATCCTAAGCGTCAACGAGTGGGGTATAAACATGGACCTTTTCGGTCTAGTTTCGAGTGTATTTTCGATTGTAACTGTCTTGCTGATGTACACGCTAAGTGGTATAGCCGGACGTCGAACCAAAATGGTATTGTTTCTTAGCCTAATTGGAAACTCTATCATAATGATCGCTATTGGTATCGGTTCTGGAGCTTGGTTACTTGTAGTTCTGAATGGAGTTTGGGCGGCTCCTGTAATTATGTGGACAGCAACAGAGGGGGTTCTTATTATGAATGGCATACCAGCAGATATGAAAGGAACCGCACTTGGTCTTTTTTCGTCGACGACCTCTGCAACCGGTCTATTTGCTGCTCCCTTGGGTGCATTTGTATGGTCCATCTCAGGAAGTCTACGAGTTCTATGGATATTATCGGGGTTTCTTGCCATCGGTTTTGCAGTTCTGGCGTGGTATGCATTGAAGAGAGTCAAGATACATAGAGCAAAGACTAGAGAGATGTTAGTTTCAGAAACATCATCTATTCCAAAAATATAGACTCAGCCGCAATCTATTTTGCGATGTTTCAATTAACAATCAGTATCATAGTAAAGAGGCCTTATCATGGAAGAAGCTATTATTCTTACTCAGTCTGAAGTTCAATCTTGTTTGTCCATGACTGAAGCGATTGAAGCTGTTAGAACAGCATATTCCGCCTATGCAAATGGAAGGGTCCAAATGCCCAGCGTTCAGCATCTAGATATTCATCAGCACAATGGAGAAGTGGACATCAAATCAGGATTCGTTGAAGATTTCAGATTGATAGGTACTAAAATTGCATCAGGATTCTATGATAACCAAAAGAAAGGATTGCCACCTGGGATTGCTGTAATCGTTCTTCTAGATTTGGAAACAAGCATGCCTCTAGCAATCATGGATGGAACTTATATCACTGCATATAGAACTGGTGCTGCAGGTGCAGTTGCCGCAAGTCTTCTTGCACGGAAAGACTCAGAAACAGTAGGGATTATTGGAGCTGGAACTCAGGGGCGTATGCAACTTCTTGCATTAAGGGAGCTTTTTGATATTCAAAACGTGAAGGTCTGGGATATTAATCATGAAATGGCAAATCAGTACAAAGATCAGATGTCTATGCAACTCTCAATCGATATTCAGGTTGTAGACAAACCTGATGCTGTTGTTCCTGATGCGGATATTCTTGTGACGGCCACGCCCTCAAGAAAAGCACTCATCAATGTAGATTCAATCCATGACGGAATTCACATCAATGCAATAGGAGCCGATGGACCCGGAAAACAAGAACTAGACCCAAAGATTATGACTCGTGTGTCAAAGATTGTTGTTGATAGTCTAGAACAATGCCGCAAGATTGGAGAGATTCAGCATGCTTTAGTTCAAGGGTTGATCAATGAATCTGAAATTCATGCGGAAATTGGCGAGATAGTTAATAGAGATAAGTCCGGGAGGGAATCTGATGATGAAATCACCTTATTTGATTCCACAGGATTGTCTGCTCAGGACATTGCTGCCGCTAAGATTGTCTACGATGCTGCAAACAAAAAAGGATTAGGAAAGAGAATCAATTTGTTCAGTTAAGTGTCAGCAAAAAGATTGGGTTGGATTGAATAAAATCAATGGCTCATCTAATCGCATTTTTTGATAATTCCAACGGTAACTCTATGGGGTCTTCATGACCAGACGATCATAAACCTACTCCTCTCTGAGAAGGATTGAATGAAAAAAAGTAAGTGGGAAATCCTGGCTAGAAAGCTAGCCAGGACTTCTCTATATATTATTGCTACTTCCCTGCAATTACCTAAAGTGTGCTCTTGTGGCAGGCAACAGTAGGTAAATCACAATAATGGCGCTTAGTGCTAGGTTCAGTAGGTTCATTGGATCTAAGAGATTTCCAAGAAGGCCGAGGATGACATTCAACAAGTTAATGATGAGTGCCCATAACCAGGCCCATCCTTTCATTGTCCATAATCCATAGAACAAAATTAGCCCAATGATACCAATGATCAATGGGAAGAACGCTAGCAACATCCCGAAAATTGGGAGTAGCATAGCCCCAAACATGAAGGCGATTGCGCCCAATGCTAGTGCGGCTATAGCAGAGATTAGCTGTAGTATAGCTAATATTAGAACTCCGGTTGGTTTACCAGACATATGTCTTTCCTCCGAACCACAACGAGTGTTGTGGGTAGAATTCTGCAATACATCTCGTTATATAAGGTAAACGTGCGTATTATAGAAATTAAACGAGATATGATGTATATATAGTAATCATAACCAGGAGTAGGAAAAATGATACTATCTTTCGATTGATTTTAGCACAGATATTTCATCTTCGAGATCATCAATTCGATGTGTCATCTCAAGAACAGTGTTGAGCAGTACTGATATCAGATACCCATAGTTCACTGTGTACCTATTTTCCTTTCGTTCAATGATATTCGCTTCTTCAAGCCTTCTAGCTGCATTGGTAACCGATTGCTTCGAAACTCGTCTTTTATCAATACGACTATCAACTGCTTTACGAACCTGACGAGGTTCTATGGGATTGCCTTTCAGCTCTTCTAGAAGACTATAAAGGACCATTAATCCAGCGCTCATACGTGGGTTTATCAACTTGGCAAATGCCAATTCAAGATCAGATGTCATGATTTTCTTCCTACTCCCTTGGTTGATTGTTAGTAGTAAACGTTAGGTTCGTGAAAAACCTTCTCTTAATACTAATCACTGTCTAAGACCGGTAAAGAACCATATTCTACCAATAAACGTTTACTATCAAAAAAATCACTCTACAAAAAGAAGATATCTAGGTATGCACACCATAGTTTGAGCGTGTCTCTGCGTGACGGCTGAAACAGATAGAATAGTATTCGTTTCCGTCATACATACTGATCTTGAAAGTGTAGAAGAGGCAAGACGCATCGTTAGAGAAACCAAGCCAGATGTTGTGGCAGTGGAGTTGGACCGTGACAGATACAATCAACTGATGAATCCTTCAGACATGGGCGAGATTGTTTCTCCATACACGGGGGACATGGCACAAGATTTGATGCAGCAACTTGCCATATTAGAGAAGAGCTTGGGCGAAATAACTGGTTCTGACGTTGGAGACGAGATGCTTGCGGCAATAGAGGAAGGGAGAGCGATGGGTGCAAAAATAGCATTAGTGGACCGTCCGATGATGGCTACAGTTCAAGCACTGATGCAGGTTCCTGTGGATGAGATTTACAAATTAACTGAGATGCTCCCTGATGCAACAAAGGATATTGAAGATGGTGGAGCAACAGATCTACTTGCAATGCTTAAAGAGGATGGAGCAGTTGAAGACTTGATAGAGCAATTCAGATCAGAGTTTCCAGGTCTGGCGAGCGTTCTTATAGAGCAGCGAGACCAGTATGTAGCAAAAGCATTGCATTACATTTTGAATGATGTTGAAGGAAGGATAGTAGCAGTCCTGGGTGCAGGTCATATACAGGGAGTCAAGACAGCGTTAGAACAACTTCTTAACTAGTTGTTTCAAGATTCAAGACCTTAATCAGCTGATCGATACCCTCACCAGTCTTTGAGCTTACTCTAAGAACAGGCATGGTGGCATCTACTTCGCGAATATCGGCTTCCAACGCGTCTATATCAAACTCAAGTGCTTCAGCAAGGTCAATCTTATTGATTATCACCATGTCCGCATGTTTTATCGTAAGCGGATGTTTTCTAATCATGTAAGGTCCTTCTGTTATACTCACGACAACTACTTTCTTTTCCGCTCCAAGAAGGTATCCAGCAGGACAGATTAAATTACCAACATTTTCAATGAATATTATTTGATAATCAGCAAGATTGACTTTCTGAAGTGCTACTCTAACCATCCTCGCATCCAAATGGCATGCAGTTCCTGTGTTAATCTGTACTGTATCTACACCATGCGATGCGACACGATCTGCATCAATAGTAGTCGCCAAATCACCAGCAAGCATCAGAATACGATACTTGTCGCGAAGATGTTCGCAGAGTATTTCAATCAGCTGAGTCTTTCCAGTACCTACAGAGCCCATAATATCAATTGCCACAATGTCATGCTTCTTGAAAATTTCAGCATTCAAAGCAGCAGCATTCTCATTGGCTCCAAAGAGGTCTTTCCGAATGTCAATATTAACGGTTCTAGTTCCATTTTTGGAATTCGTCATGCTATCTAAACTTCCTTTTCAGTTAGTTCTTGGATTTCGACTCCTGTGTAAAGATATTGTCCAACTATCGGACGTATGATTGTTTTTTCAAATATCAAGCCAATAATAGCCCAAAGAAATGCTTGTACCATATCGATAGATGCTGCAATCAGGTTGACAACAAATGGATCCACGAATGAGGAAAACACAGTTAATGTTGGCATGAATCCACCAATCAATCCACTGCCAAGGATAACGAAAACATAGTATTTTGCACTATCTCGTTTAGCAAAATAAATTGAATATCCAGAACCAATACCTAGACAAATATTGCCAAACATGGGCAGAAACGGTATTTCTGTTCCAGCGAGAGCTCCTGAAGCTCCGATAATCGCTCCAACGATAGCTCCTCCAGGTATTCCTCCAACTATGCCTGCTAAAATTGAAAACATAAATCCAGGAGTCAAAACGACTGCATTTGGTATTATTGGAATTTGAATTGTATATCTTACTACGATGCCTATTGCCGCAATCATAGCCAGAGTTGTGATTGCGACTGTATTCGATTTAATTGGCATAATAGACATCTAGAACTGCCTCAGGTAGTGAGATTACTGAGGCGTCTGCGGCCAACTCTGTAACAAGAAGCTTTTGGTTGCTTCATACCATTCATCTAGTTGCGACAGAATCTCATTTCGTACTTTATCAGATGATTTCGCACTATATTCGTAGTAATATCCACCTCTCTCTATGAAATGCATTGTACGTTCAACAAGATTCTTTTTGTGAAGCTTGTTCAGTACTCGTTGAACAGTGCTTCTGTCTTTTCCGATAATCTCACTAATTTTCTCAACTGTTTTGGGACCATCCATTAGAGAAAAGTATGTGTCGATTTCGCTATTTCGAAGTCCAAATGCGCAGCATAGCAAATCAGACGGCTTTTCGAAACTTTTGCTGAACAGTCCAACCAGAGGCTCCCGTACACTCATCGCAATCACAATCTCAATAGAACAGATGCTTTAAAGGGTTGTGTAAGGCATCTGCACAACCGAGATTTGAGATAATACTGTGTTTCAAAAGGATAGGACTCGAGGAGAGAATGGTGCACCAGTATGGATTTTAGTTCATTCCATAAAGATCACGACTCGGATACTTGGTCAAGACAAGAATCAAATACTCGAAAACTTCAACCAATTAATCTCGCGCCGCTGAAAGGAGCAATTGAATCAGATCCTGTAAGATCAAGGGTCTTGAAAGTTCTCATTGATGATGGGAACTGGGTTACAACAGCTGATCTCCTGAGAGCTGCACGCCAGGAAAGACCTATTGTGGGTGCTGTTACAATTGGAACCATGCTAAATGGAATGAATGAACTGGTAGCATCAAGATTGATTCTGAGCAGAACCTCATTGACTTCAGGCATCGATTGGGCAGAATGGAGAATTAATCCAGACTGGTTGGAACCAACACGAAAACTGCTTCAAATGATGAGAAGACCTAAATTCAAGCCTGCATCATCAGAGGATTTCCAGAGAAAAGATGAAAGGCTTTTAGATGATTTGACGTGAGGTGTTTTACTCATTTTTGGGTAGTTAGCGTTTTATGGGTAAATTAATAAGTAATCATCTACGGCTGCAAAGGCATGGTCGACATTACTACCCATGGATCACCTAGAATGTTGGATCAAAACCTAGATGATGAGATTCATGATGATATGGATCTCACAATGACTTCAGAAAGCGCTGAAAGAGTAAAGAAGATTGTTACAGCCAGCGTTTTAGCAGCGCTCTCAATAGCTGTGGCTCCAATAGCATCCATTGTTCCTAGGATGCCAGTATGGGGTATAGCTCTCTTTGATCCGGTTTCAATATTTTGGATTGTTGCATTCCTGCTAGGTGGGTACTGGGTAGGAATACTCAGTACATTTGCTGGCACATTTGGATTATTCCTATATGACCCAACAGCAATTGGACCAATATTCAAACTGATGGCCACTTTGCCAATGATTCTAATCCCTTGGTTTGGAGTGCGTAGATTGGAAAATGGAACAGGCGGGAAGTCGCTATCCAGACCAAGGTTTTATGCAACACTAATGCTATCAGCCCTCATTATCCGGCTTTTAATAATGGTCCCAACCAACCTCATTTATGGGGCTATTGCATTGCCCTTCTTAACAGTTGAATTTATCATTGGATATGCGATTATCCTTAACGCGTTCCAGAGTATGTGGGATGCATTGATTCCTTTCATTATTGTGCATAGAAGTGGTATTTTCAAGAGCTTTGGAATGTGGTGAACATATACTTAGCTGGAATTGGCTTAAATAGACAGGCACGACATTCTATCACGTACGTCACCCCTTTAGAGATGATATATCGTGCGGCGCTGTGAATTCTGTGACAGCCCAGTTCCGGCTGATGCAACCACTTGTCCAGTCTGTAAGGAAACTATTGCAGAAGAAACCCTCGAACGAATTTTGCCAATTCTAAAGAGACCGGAGTCTCCTGAAGTCAAATTCATGGGAACCCGTGAGAGGATGTGGGGAGTGATTAGAAGACCATCTGCTACCTATCGAGACATCGGACAAAGGCCAGATGCTGCAGGACCATTTGTGATAATCGTGATAAATGCCCTAATCGTTGCTGGACTCTTTCTATCACTTTCTTCCAAAATTACTACCAATGTAATAGTGAATGCAACTAGCGGCGAAATTGGACCCGCCAACTTACTCTTGAGTCCACAGGGAGGAATGGCATGGATTGTGGCTCTCGTGGGGATGATGCCTAGTATCATGATTGGACTCATCTATCTTATTGTTGGAACTATATTTGCGCACTTCACATTCAGACTGACTGGTGGCACAGGAGGCAAAATGAAGACACTTTCAGTCGTGGGATATAGTATGATGCCAGTGATCCTTGTGAGATTGGTTGCTATACTTGTAGTTCTCTTTACATTTCCACCATACGGTACAGTAGTTGACTTTGATCCCGGATCTCTAGCAATCCTCACTCCTGAGATTGTAAGCTGGGCATATACTTCAGGGATCTGGTACACAATAGATATCATGACAACAGGTGCGTTTCTTTGGACTGGCTATTTGTTGATATTTGGGATTAGAGAGGCGCATGACACTTCGACTTTGTGGGCAGCATTGGTTGCGATAGCATGTATTATTGTTCTAGTATGGACATTTTGGCAGGTACACTAAATTACAACACCATAGAGTGAAATAATTACGAAGGCAATTAGACCCACAAGGGCACCAATTTTATCCAATGTACTACCAATGAGAAGTGCTCGTTTATTATTCGGTCCTGTGAGTGGAGCAACTCCAGCTCCAAGTACAACACCTGCTCCTAGAAGAAGTAATGGCCACAAATCCCAACTCGCAAACCCCCAGACCCAGATTAATACATAGCTAAAGACTCCAATGAAGTTTAAAGCTCCAGCCACTGCAGCGGCAACGTTATATCCATAAATCCTGGCAATTGTGCGGACATCTCTTGCACGATCACCTTCAACGTCTTCAGCACCCTTGATAGTTTCGCGAGCCTGTAAAATCAAGAATGCTGTAAAGAAGAAGAGCCAATGTGGAAGCAGGATTGCGCTGGTCAATGGTAATCCAATAGTTTCTCCAAACGCAAACGCACCATATAAAATTCCAAAGGCAAAAGAGAAAGCAACCATGAAATTACCTGCAAGTCCGAGTGTTTTTACCTTGGCTGCATAGAGATAGCCTATTACTAGGAAACAGAAAACAATCAATGCGCTATACAGACCTGTTAAGATGGCAAACAGGAGTCCAGTCATGCTCAAAAGAACCACGTATGCCCATGCCTGTTTGATTGTCATCCTTCCACTGGGTAATGCACGATGTGGACGATTTATCTTATCAATCTCAATGTCAAAAATGTCATTTACCACATTACCACCTGCTGCAACGAAGAAATAGGTGATATAGCCGTAAATAAAGAGAAGAAGGAAGTCAGTGATTCCGCTACCAACTTGAGCCATTCGATAAGCCATCGCTATTCCTGCAATGACTGTGAAACCACCAATGATACAATTCTGAGGCCTAATAATTGAGAGAAATGCCATTGGATAGAACCGCTTGGTTTTGTCTTCTTCTGACAAGGTTTCTGTCATGTCACCATCCAACCAAGCTCTCCAGAGAAAGCTTCAATTAAAGACTTGTGGACAACTGTCCACACACCCAATCACTCTTATTGTATCAATGTCGCGAGCGTTGTTGAGGCCGGGTTATGAACAAGATTCTCTTTGGTCCTGCAGGGTATCCGAACGAGGCGCGTGGAAACGTGAAACGTGTTTTTGGTATACTCAGAGAAACAGAAATGGATGCTCTGGAATATGCAGCTGTGTACGGTTTACAAACAAAGCAGGATAAGGCCAGATTGATTGGTGAGCTCGCAAGAGAGTCAGGAATCAGCATGAGTCTCCATGCAGCATACTACATCAGTCTGGCTTCTAGAACACCAAGAGTCCGTGAATCATCAAAAAATAGATTGATAAAAGCGCTCAAGTTTGCGCCATTAATGAATGTGAAACGAATTGTCTTTCATCCGGGATCTATGGTAGGATTGGGAGAAAATGAAGCTCATAAAGTGATTGCAGATGGGTTGAAAAGCGTCTGGCAAACAGCAGGAGATCTTGGCGGGGGGGCACTTCTTGCTCCTGAAATAGCTGGCAAATTATCTGCTTTCGGTTCTTTGGAACAGATTATTCGTTTATGTCAAGATGTAGAAGGATGTATACCAACCATAGATTGGGCACATCTATATGCGAGAAGTCAAGGAATAATTAATGATAAAGAGAGCTACCTTAAGGTTTTGCATCGCCTTGAGGATGAACTGGGTGAACTTTTTGTGGACAACATGCACTTCCACGTAAGTGGAATTTCATTCACCGAAAAGGGCGAAGCGGCTCATCGACCCCTTGGAAAGGAGTGGGGTCCAGACATTTTTCCATTGGTAGAAGTTGTTCGAGAATATGGATACAAGCCTACGTTCATAAGTGAATCTACAAACCCGCTTCAGGGGGCACTCTATACCAAGTTCCTCTTTGAAGAGTTGGAGAAAGGAAGTAAATGACGAAATTTGCATTTGTACTCGGCTCAAACTGGCTACTCAGCATAGCTGAACTCCTAGTCTATATTCAAGACAGGGGATTTGATGGGAGTCTAGTTGACCATTCAAGAAATGCTGCTGTCATTGAAATTGAGCAACGACTCGGCAAGGACCAGATCATCGATATGCAATCGGCTCTTGGAGGTTGTTTCAAAATTGGGAAAGTCATCTGGGAATATGATATAGACATCCCTTTGAAAGCATATCCAGCAAAGAAGGTTGCCAGCAAGGAATCTTTGAAAGAAATCAACAAATGTCCTTGGCTTAAAATCGTGTGGCCGAAAGCCAAAGGGAAGAAGGTAAGATTTGGAATCAGTACCTATCCAATAATAGATGGGGGGTTTCCAATCAATTTCAGAAGGTTTACTCGTGGGCTAAATGATCAAGTGAAGAAACTCCTAATTGAGAATGGTGCAAGAAGGGCGGACTATTACATTTACGATGAGCCTGATAGAAGAGTGAAGGATAGATTGAATATCGCACTCTGGCCTAAATCAATTGCTAAAAATGCATTACTAATGCCACCCAATGCAGAGATTTTGGCTGTATTCTCGCAAACAAAACTCTACATTGCTAGGACAAATGTAGTCTATGATTCTATGCTGCAACAATATCGGGATGAATCAAGACCATTTGTGTCGGCTGAAATTAGTACTAGCCCAAAAATCTGTCGAACACTTCTCAATCTCTCAGGAGCTAGACCAGGCGACACAGTTCTAGATCCTTTCTGTGGGACCGGCACGATTCTCATGGAAGCCGCATTACTTGGAATGAAGTGTATAGGAGTCGATATCGATGGGGATCAAGTTCAAGGTGCCAAATCGAATATGAAGTGGCTTGGAAAGGATTTGGGAGAGAGACTCGATTATGACATTTTCGTTGGTGACTCAAGAGAGTTGGCATCATTAGTCAAGAAACAAGTGGATGCTGTAGCCTTTGAGCCGATTCTTGGACCAATTTTCAAAAAGCCACCTAAAAGAGATGAAGCGCAACAAACAATCATTGAACTCACCACACTTTTCCGTCAAGTACTTCAGCAGATTTCAAGAATACTCAGGCCTGATGGTCGTGTGGCCATGACAATTCCTGTGATTAAAACAGAGAAAGAATCCATTTCGATAAAATTCAGTGATTTAACTAGGGAAACAGGTCTATCACTCTATAAGATGTTGCCAAGTAGTCTAATCAAGACTAGGAAAGATATTGATTCTCGTTTGAAAATCCGACCAGGTCGTGAATTAATTCCAGAGAGAAAGAGAGGACAAATAGTCCAAAGAGCTCTTATTGTTCTTGAGAAGTGATTAGAACAGATATCTAACTACATCATCGAGGATTGCGTAGGTCTGCAATCTTTGTATGTCATGTTTCACATAGGGCATGACGTAATCAAACAACATGTCCCGATACGCTTTGGGAGTTGCGATTTCACGAACCGCTTTTCCAAGTAATCGTAGTAACTCTTCAAGAGAATCTCTTAGGTGTTGATATGCGACAGTGTTGACATCGATGTCTAGAACTTCGATTCCAACAACATCAATTGGAACTTTGAGAAGGAAGGGATATCTGTCTAACAGCGGTTCGGTTAGACCTTTCATTCGTTTTACGATTGCTTCTTTCTTCTTTTTGCTGCCCTTAACTTTCATAATTCCTCTGAAGAGATGGCTGTATACCTCTAGACAATCCATGGATTTGCCAGCTACCAGACTCTCATCAGTTACCTCATACTGAGTCACAAGCTCGTCTACAAATCCCCCAAAGTTCTTGAATGCACTTGGAGCACCATGCCAATTCTTCAATACAGTTGCAACATCTGAATCAGGAGGAACCTCTTTTTTCATGAATTCATTTAATGCATATTCGAGCATAAAGCGCATATGACCAAGTCTAGCAGCCTTGGAAACAACCATAACAAAGAGAAGATAATCATTCGCTTCCCAAACATACCTATTAGTTTCTGTATCAACAGTTTTGAGAGTTTCATTCGATGCTTTATCGATGAAAGTATGTGTAGCAGAAAGAAAGGGAGCTATCAAATCCATATCCAATTTGACTGCATCAGAGTAGCATTTTGCCACAAGATTCCTACCACTGCCTCGCTCAATTAGCCAGACACCCAGTATGGACTGTTTTGTGGTCATTATACCTCTCACTAGTATTTAGTTTGAAATCTAATATGATAAGCCTATATACGACAGGGAGAATATGAGAATAATCTCGAAATTTTAAACACAACGCCAAAAAAGTAGGAGAGAGGGGGAAACCCCCTCTGAAGCTCAAGTTGTTGAGATTCCTAATTTCTCAACCATTTCTTTGTAGCGGTTCCTCACGGTTACTTCAGTAACACGCGCAGTTCGAGCAATCTCTAGCTGAGTCCGTCTAGCGCCTGTGAGGATGCTAGCAACATAGATTGCTGCAGCCGCCATCCCCTTGGGATCCTTGCCAATTGTGAGTCTTTTCTCTCTCGCTAATTCTAAGATATCAATAGCCTTCTTTTTCGCCTCACCTGGAAGCTCGAGTTCAGTGCCAAAGCGGTGAACGAACTCGGCAGGGTTGCTATGAGGTATCTTAAGGTTGAGATATCTAAGAATGAGTCGAACACAAAGGCTGAGTTCTTTCCGCGTGATGTGTATCTGTTCAACAATTTCCTCAAGAGGACGTGGAACCTGATGAACACGACACGCAAGATAGAGCGAAGCGGCAATCATTCCAAGAATTGTACGACCACGGGTAAGTCTCTTTCGTAAGGCTTTCCTGTAGATCACGGCGGAAGTTTCTCGAATCGAATATGGGATACTCAATTGAGAGCTTATTCTATGGAGTTCTGTCATAGCAACAGCAAGGTTGCGTTTGTCAGAGGAGTGCACTTTGGTACGAATTTGCCATTTTCTAAGTCTATGTATCTCTGCTCTCCGTGTTGAAGTGAGTTTTCTTCCGGATGCATCAACATTTTGACGACCGATAGTAGTTGTCAGACCTTGGTCAAACTTGCTCCAGTCTGTTGGTCCTCCTACACGCTGTCGAGCGTTTTGCTCATCAGATGTAAAAGCCCTCCATTCTGGACCCATATCTATAGAATGGTCTGAAAGAACAAGTCCACAACTAGAACAAATCACTTCTCCGCGAGTATGGTCGATATAAACGTCCACACAGTTGCAAGCATTACATACATAGCTGGCCGAACCAATGTGCTCCTTCTTCTTTTGGGTCTTTGAGTGTCTGCTGGCCAGTCCAATCATCTCCATGCAGCTCACTCGGTGAGTGACACTGCGGTCAGAGCTGTGGTAGATCGAATGCATCGATTCCCTCTGGCGTGGAGAGAATCCTTGTCATTTGTGGCACTGGTGAATCATTCAACGGGCGAACGATTACCTCTGCGCAAACAAAAAAAGTAAATAAACCCTTTGCAGACTATTCAATAAAAAATTTGATTAAATGATTCGTTGATAGACAGTGTAATTACTGATTTTTTGAGATGCGATTTTTGTAAATGTCGTGGAATTCACGTAGTTTTTCCTCCTAGCAAGAAGAAACCAACTCGTTGATTCACTTTCTGTGTATTCAAAGCGTTTCATTTATGAAGAAACACTACACAATCCCACATACTTCTTGGGGATATTTAGTTGCCAGAGATTTCCACTAACCCTTGGGAAACTGTTAGAGAGTTGATAGTGAAAGTGCTATCAGAGGTCTTTTCAGTTTCCGAGGAGCTTGTTGCAGGTTCAATTGAGAGACCTCCAGATCCAGCGTTGGGAGATCTTGCATCAACAATTGCTTTCTCGCTAGCAAAAGAGATGAGAAAAAAGCCAGTATCAGTTGTTGAAGAATATTTGCCGAAACTAGAAACCATGGCAGCAAAAGAGCCAATGATTAAGGAAATCATAACAAAAGGACCCTACATCAACATCTTTTTGGATCGTGGGAAGCTGGCGGAGGTGACTTTGGAAAGCGTACTTGAGCAAGGAGATAATTATGGACATAGTTTAGAGTTCAAGGGTCAAAGGGCACTCATTGAATATCCTGCAGTCAATCCATCTAAACCTTGGCACATTGGTCATGCAAGAAACGCGATACTTGGAGACACTCTCTGTAACATACTTGACTGGGTTGGGTATGATGCTGTTAGGATTGACTACGTTAATGACCTTGGACTTCAGATTGCTCAGTTAATCTGGAAACTTAAGCAGATAAGTGAGAACGGAAGTGACTCGAAGTACGACCACTACTTAGGCCGCCTCTATGTTGATGTGCAGAAGGCATTTAATGATAGCGAGTCGGTTCAAGAAGAGGTGAGGGAGGTTTCAAGAAAATTAGAAGACCTTGAGAGTAGCGAAGCAAAGCTAAGTTCAAAGATGGTGAAGAAGTGTCTTAATGCACAAAATGAAACATCATATCGACTTGGTATCTATCATGATTATCAGGTTTGGGAGAGTGCTATTGCTCACAGTGGTATTCTAGAGTTAGCTCAGAAAATGATGCTAAAGTCGAAAAACATTCTGAAAATTGATGAGGGAGAGAAGGCGGGCTGTATTGTTGCAGACCTGTCTGTCATTGATGAGTTCAAGGATATGAAAGACCCCTACAAGGTCTTATTCAGGTCTGATGGCACGAGGACATATACAGGTGCTGATGTTGCACTTCAGCTCTGGAAATTTGGAATTATCGAAGACCCGTTCAAGTATTCGTTATTTGAGAACCAACCAAATGGTAAGCCAGTAATGCGAACTGATCTCACGGGCAAGAAACTAAATTTAGGGAAATTCGATATCGTGATGAATGTTATTGGGTCAGAGCAAGCGCACCCTCAAAGAATGGTCTATACTATCTTGGATATTCTTGGATATTCCAGCGAGAGTGAAAACTCACATCATATTGCATATGAGTTTGTGACACTTGAGGATACAGAGTTCTCTGGTAGACACGGTACATGGATTGGCTACACAACTGACGATGTGCTCGATAAGGCGACAGAGCTTGCTAGGATTGAAGTGGATAAGAGAAATCCAGATGATGATGACACCTTCAAAGACACGGTAGCAAACCAAGTTGCTGTTGGCGCTGTACGTTACTTCATGCTTAATGCTTCCCCAGATAGAAAAATAACATTCAGTTGGAAAGAGGCTCTTGATTTCAATGGCGATGCGGCTCCATATCTCCAATATTCACATGCGAGGGCACAAAGAATACTAGAGAGATCAGGAGATGATCCTCTATCCAAGATAGATTTCAAACTGCTCTCAACGGATGCTGAGTTTGCTTTGATTAAAGCGATAGCACAGCTGCCCGAGGAGATTCTAGAGGTTGCAAGGTCTCTAAAGAAGAACGTGTGGGGGACAAGTTTTACAGCCAACAGAATAACTGCATTTACATACGGCTTAGCCAACCTCTTTAGTAAATTCTATGACTCATGTCCAGTTCTCAAGGCAGAACCAGAAATTCGTGCTTCACGACTCGTACTTGTTCGAGTCTTCAAGATTGCGATGGCTAATTGTCTAACAGTCTTGGGCATTCCTGTTGTAAATCGTATGTAATTTATCCAGAGGTCACCGAAGCGTTTTCAACTACAAACGAGGGCGTAATCATTGCCAAAGTTGTCTTGGTGTCACTCCCAACTTGACATATCCTTAGTAACAAATCACGCATATTTATTCCAACAAGTGTATTCTTGAGCGGATGTTTAATCTCCCCTTTCTCTATGTAGAAACCTTCGTACAGCATAGCGCTAAGGTCACCTGTGGTCATATTTGGTCGATCGGCAGTATTTCGACAAAGAACGCCTCGATCTATCTCTGAAATTAAATCGTCTAATGTTCCTTTTCCAGGAGATAAAATGAGGTTTGAAGTAGAGATTGACGGAAGACCTGAATATGAGGGCCTACTTGCATTCCCAGTATTTGGTACATCATCCTTGTTTGCGGTATAGGAGTTGTGTAGAAATCCTTTAAGCACACCTTTCTCGATGATAGAGGTCCGTTGTGAGCGGAATCCTTCAGCATCAAAGGTTCGAGATCCTAACCCACCTGTCAGCAAAGCATCGTCATATATCTCTAGACTGTCTGATGCAATTGCATCTCCGAAAGCATCGGTGATATATGAACGTCCTTTCTGCACCTCCTCCGCACTCACAGCACCAGCAAATCCGTATCCTATGACTGTTCCTCCCCCAAGCGGTGCAAAAACCACAGGCATCTCACCACCTTCAATTGTCTTAGGACCAAGTACACTAAGCGTTAATTCAGCAGCGTTTTGCCCCACATACTCAGGATTCATCTCAGTGAGGTCCCGAGTCAATTGGTAATCATAACTTGTAGTTTGGTCATCTATTTCTTTAACAACAGGAGAGCAGTATAGGAAAAGGGATGACCTTTTTTCAGAGAAAGAAATGCCTAATGAGTTCACGACTGCATTTATCCCAGATGAACTCTGGACTCCTGCAGAGATAGCGTAGTTTCGACCTTCAAGTATTTGCTTCGAAGCTTCAATTATTCTGATTATCATATCTGCAGTAGCTTCTGAAGGAAGTTCCGCGATGTTTTTGTCAAAAAGCCCCTTCACAGTTGGGTAAGTACCAGCAGAAGATGGAAGACTGACGAAATCTGGATCGGGGATAGAAGCTCTAGCAAGCTTAACAGAACTTGATACTGCTTCATGCACATCTTTTTTGGATAATGTAGTTACAAAAGCAAAACCAATTCTCTTGTCGATGACTGTTCGAACACCAATACCAGCATCACGCTTCTCCTCAGCGGTCCGGATTGCAGAGTTCTCAGCCTCAATCGCAAAGGCACGAGATTGTCCCACATAGGCTTCAGCCTGAGAAGCCCCAAGTTTTTCGGCAAGTTTCACAGCATATTCAGCTGTTTCAAGAAGGTTCTCACTCAAATTACATACCTCCTACTGGTACCTGTCTGATTCTTGCATGAGGACCGCCCGTCATAGTGGGAACGCTTTGACCATCTTTACCACATGTTCCTGCTTCTAGCTCAAAATCCTTACCAATAGCATCGACCTTTGCCAATATCTCGAGAATATTACCAGCAAGCGATACATCCCTCACCATCGTCCCTTTCTCGCCATTCTCAATTATATAACCATGACTGGCTTGAAACATGAATTGACCTTTTGCAGACTGTGTATAGCCATAGTTGAAATTACAAAGAAGAATACCGTTCTTTGTGTCCTCAATGAGTTCGTCTACATTCCAGTCTCTTGGTTCCATGAAGGTGTTGCTCATACGAGGTAAGGGAACATGCATGAATGATTGAGCCCTTGCAGAACCGTTTGGTTCTAGCCCCAAGCGACTTGATGTTTCAAGACTATGGAGCAGGTCCGTTAAGATGCCATCTTTTACGAGTAATCGTTTCTTGGTCCTAGTGCCCTCCCAATCATATTCAGTGGACCCTCGCATCCCACTCAGGGTTGGGTCGTCGCTTATACTAAGGTATTCTGGCCCGACCTTTTCATCTATTTTCTCCTCCAGAACTGTTGAGTGAGAGAGCCAATTGTCAGCTTCTGTGGCGTGACCAAACGCCTCATGTGTAACAACACCATTCAGTGCAGGATCTAGAACAACGTCGTAGATTCCACCATCTGCTGTTTTGGAAGACAATAGGTCGATTGCGAGTTGTGATGCTCTGATGCCAATTGTTTGGGCGTGTTCGGTTTCCATTTCTTCGAATCCACTCCGAAGACTGATAGACTGTTGAATTCGTTGTCTATTAGGACCCTCCTTCGCAGTGGGGACTGAAATTATTCGAGGAATAGCGTTCTGAAGATAGACACGCGTCCCAAGCGAATTTGCAGTGTAAACTTCGGATGTAAGTTCACCATAAATTGTACGAGTTGCCACAATCCGATCATCAAAGTTTCGTGCTTGATCATCAATTAGTTTTACAAATTGCATCTTTTCATCAATTGATACATTTTCGAAGGGTTTTTTCACTTTCAATTTGACATTGTCTTCAAACACAGGGCCTTCAATTGTAAATCGATCCGCTACTTTCTCTCGAGTTGCTCGAGCTAGTTTTGCCACAGAACGTCCAGTTGTTCGCATTCCATCTCGAGAGAGATTAGTTGTTTGAGCAAAAGCCCAGGCACCATCAATGAATGCTCGGATTCCAGCCCCTTTCATTCGAGAAGCCATTGACTGCCTTGTGATACCATCGTTTAGTTCGATGATTGTTGTTGTCGAGTTCTCAATTCGCACATCAGCAAACGTGACTCCGGCTTTCAGAGCTGCATCAATGGCTACCTGAGCTAGTTCTTCCATTTGGTATCCCCTTTGAATTGAGCCTCAGCCCATGAAATTGGATATAACTGATATGGCTTGGACAAGTTTTCGGGTTAGTAGACATAGATACGACAATGTTTCCTAAATAATACACGGGTTATTCTTGGATAACTTCTCGATGTAAATAGACTACCGGAGGTTCTCACTTGACAAAAGACCCATCAACTGGACATTGTAAATCTTGCCAGTCTAACAGAGCAACTCATATGTGTGAGGATTGCGGAGCGGCCTTGTGTTCTGAGTGTCTTGAATCGAGATCAAGTGAATACACCGTCTGTAGTGAGTGTCATCACACCCTTGGCACACCTGCACCAGGGGAAAGATTCGAAGAGTGTCCACAATGTGAATCAGAAGCTCTAAGTAAAGGAAGAAAGACTGTTGATATCTGTCCAAGATGTCACTCAACTAGAGTTGTCCTTCTAGAAGATCGAAGAAGATCACTGGCTTTAGATATGCGACATGCAATCATGACCATTCAATATGGTCATACAAAACTAAGAGAGTTCACTAATAAGTTAGCAAACACGAAAAGATTGCTTGTTTCACTTAGGATGGCTAACTTTCTCCATTATAGATGGATAGAGGAAAAGATTGAATCTATTCAGAATGAACTTCCAGCTATTAAAAATAGAATTTCTAGTCAAGCTGAGATAATTGCAAAGAGAATGGCTGCTGAAACTAAGAATTTCATAGACTATACTCAATGGAATCCAACTCAATTCCCATTCATTGAGGGTATAACTAACAGAATCACTGAGATGGGGATCTATTATAGACAAAACGTGGATGAAGCGATTGAACCTCTCAAAAGCACATTGAAGGAAATTAAAAGGCAACTTGATGGACTCGACTACTATAAAGGACAATTCGCAACATTTTATGAACATGGTCAGTTGTCCGTTGGAGAACTTCCAGTCTGTGCACTTCCTGAGATTAAGATTGCGGGGAGCGACTTTCTCAAGAATGACAAAGCTTTGGGAACACTCTTCATCACAAACAAGAGGCTCCTCTTTATTGCAGAAACAGGGCGTGTAAGAAAGAAGATGGAAACAATCTTTGATTTTCCGCTGATCTATCTAAAGTCCATTGAAGAAGATGGGCGACTTAGAAAACGCTTAGTTCTGAAACTGAAACAGGGCGAAATCAAAGCGACATGCTCAGACCAAACAAAGCGAGTTCTACCAGACTATATTGAGATTGCCAGAAAGTTTGAGAAATACATACAGACAGACATGCAGAGGGTTAGGAAAATAGAACAAACAGATGTAAGCACTAGTGACGTAAGACTCAAGATTGAAGGCATGGTATATTCACTGCTTTCAACGAATGATAGAGTACAATACGAGGAAGAACAGACTGCAATGAAATCTGGTTACAGACCGCGTGTTGGGGATTGGGGTTCAGCTCCAGTTCGCAGAGGTCCATATGATAATTATTACAGGAAACCGGAATCATTCCGAGATGAGTTGGATAGAGTCATTAGACAATACGATCAGACTCAAAATCCACATCCAACCTATGATGTGAGTCCTAGATTGCATTCATTGCAAAGAGACGCCGCATCCATCGAAGATGCAATTAGGGATACAGTTCATATGTTAAGAAGTGGGCAGCTTGTTACTGAAGATTTCATTAGAAGATATAGGGACCTTATGAGAGACTCATACCATACCAGACGTGAGATTGAACGTGTCACAAGAGATACTCGTGACAAACTCTGGTAACATTATACACCTAGTTCGCGTTCTAATGCTTTGATGTCTTCTTCCAACGATTCGGATTCACCAACGGGTCTTGGGGCTGCAGATGCCTCGGCGAGTCCAGCCTCTGCGTCAATTTCTTGAAAAGCAAAGGTCATGTCTTCAGAGGTCACTTCCATTGTTGAATCAAGTGCCTCGTCCGAGATGCTGGCTTCTATCTCGAACTCCTCAAGACGTCGAGCAATCTCATCAACATTGGCAACAACCTTTGAAGCATCCGTACCGTCACCGAGCATTCCGAGTATCTTTGCGACCTCTTGAAGGGCGATTTGTGTCTTTGCGGATGTCTGAGCACGATTCAGGTGAGCTAGTATCTTTAGAATCTGGAGCCGTGATTTATCTACAGAAAGAGCATATCTTCGAAATCGAACCATTTCAGTAGCATATGTGCGGTAGGCTTCCATCTGACCAGCTTTTCTTGCACGGACAGCACGTGATTTTGCATCACGTTCTTCCTTCTCCAACTTGTTCCTTTGGCGCGCTAATTGTTTTGACAGAATCCTGAGGCGGCTGGATATTTCACCTATGTCTGGTTTTTTTCTACCCCAGGAGAATGCCTTTCTAATTGAACCCAAGTATCTCACCTAATTCTCGGCCTATAACCTCAAATCAATCATGGGAAGTTAGCGTTTAAACCTTCGCAGTTTGCAAATAATATTACGTATGTATGTACTGGGTGTGACAGAAATTCTTAACACCTTACAGATAGTGTTCACATGAACATACATGGCGGATCGAGTTGACCAAGGACTGAAGGCTTTACTTGCCAAAGCAATAGAACTTGATAACAGAGGTATGAAAAAAGATGCTTGTCAAGAATATCTTAAGGCAAGCAAGATTCTCATCAAGTTATCAAACTCTGCAGGATTGCCTTCTGTCAAAAAGCACTATCTTGACAGAGCTCAAGAATGCGTAGATAGGGTAAGGTATCTTTCAGGAATAAAGAAAAAATCGCATGGACCAATTGATGGTCTTGTGGTTCCTCCAAAGGTTGATGTTGGTACTGCAGAGCCAGTGCCAATCCAAGAAACCTCAAAGGCAGAAGCAGAGCTTGATGATGAGGAGAAGAGACTGAGAGAAATGATCTCTGATACCATCATCACAGAACGTCCACGAATAAAGATGGCAGAGGTTGCTGGTCTTGCAGATGCAAAACAAGCAATTGATGATGCAATATTAGCACCGATGAAACATCCAGAACTGTTCAAGGGAAAGGCTAGACAACCATGGAGAGGGATTCTATTCTATGGACCTGCAGGTTGTGGAAAAACACTTGTAGCGAAAGCTGTTGCATCAGAGGTCAATGCAACATTCTTCAACGTTTCAGCAGCCAATATTGTAAGCAAGTGGCTGGGTGAATCTGAAAGACTTGTCATGAGCCTATTTGATTTAGCAAGAAAGAATCAACCAGCAATAATCTTTATCGACGAGCTTGATTCAATCGGTGTTTCTAGATCAGGTGACGATGTAGGAGGAGAAAGGCGTCTTAAGACACAGTTACTCACTGAGCTTCAGGGGCTTGCTAGCGATGAGGAGGATCGCATAACACTCATCGGAGCAACTAACCTCCCATGGGAATTGGATTTCGCATTACGTTCTAGGTTTGAGAAGAAAATACATGTACCACTCCCAGATAGAGAAGCACGAGCAAAGATATTCGAAATTCACATGGAAGATGTTGAGGTTTCTCCTACCGTTGAATATGAGGAGCTTGCAGACCTTACCGAGGGATATAGTGGGAGAGACATAAGTGTTGTCTGCCGTGAAGCCGCCATGGAACCAATTAGGGATTTGCAGCGCACCGGTAGAATGGATGATGAGCAGGAGATTTTAGACATCCGACCCGTATCACGGGATGACTTCCTGCATGCCATAGAGAATATCCGTCCAGCAACTCCTCCAGAGGATGTCAAAAGATACATTGACTGGGCGGAGGGTTCCTAAAGAGTGGGCGTTCGGGAGAGAAAAAGAGAGAAGATAAAGACAAAGGAATCAGCAAAGACTGTAGAAGATGAACATGTTGAATCAATTCCTAATGAAAATGAAGACATAATTGAAAGCGATGCTCACACTCCGGAGGTTGTTGTAGAAATCTCAGAATCTGTGGAAACTATTGAACCTGAAGCACAAACTGAGGTCATTAATGAACTAGTTACCAAGAGTGTAACAACAGAACTGGATTTTGCTATGCCAAGCTGGGGAAACATTGAAGAAACTGAATGGATGTATGGTATTCCACCTAGAGAAGAGGATAGAATTCTCTGGGCGGAAGAGTGGGCAGATTACCTTTTGGAATGGACAGAGGCAAAGAAGGTACATGTTCTTTCGTTGGCTACCTTCATAGGCGAACCACCATTCAAAGATTTGAGAAACAAAGTAGACTCCTTTAATGCGATTGCTGAGATTCTCATAGACAAGGAAGTTGCTGAGTGGATTGATAAAAAGAAAAGGCAACTGAGAGTCTATTGGAAACCTCTTGAGGATTGGGCAGATATTCTCTATCAATGGTCGCTAAAGAAAGGGAAACTTAGACTTGATGTAAAATCAATAGTTATACAAGAAGAGAATGAAGAATTTGCTAGCTTACCAGAAAAAGACATTCACATAGTATTGGCACTCCTTGTCAAGAAAGGAGTTGCTGAGTGGATTGATGAGAAGAAAGGTGCAATTTTGATTTCCACATAGGATTAGTAGGCACCAGTGACTCTTGGGTCAGAGCTATCTCGAGACCTAAGTCCAGGGAAGTAATATCGGCCGCCTGTTGAAAAGCGGATATCTGCAACTGCCATCCCAGCTTCTACTAAACTTGATAATACTTGTCGAGCATGATCCTCCGACCACTTAAGCTGCATGATGACTTCTTCTACAGATACATATCCTTTGGAAGCGGCTAGATTAATCACATCAGCCTGGTCGCGTCGCAGCTCGAGTGGTCGAAGCTCTACAACTTTAACGCCACCTCGAAGCGTGCGTATTCCTGGTATAAGGCCATTGTCAGCAACACGGTTCACAGACTCAATAACATCATTGTATGTCACAGATTCAAGTTCGGGGAGACGTCTTACAACCTCGACTATTAACTCAGCCAAACCCATTAGTCCCTTTGATGAGTGCTCGGTAGCGACATCGAGTACAGCTAGGCCAATGTAGTCGTAGAACTGGTCCAAAGTCATTCCTTGAAGTGTTCGTCTTGGAGCATGACTATTAAGTCGAAGCAGATTAGAGGCTTCAGGAAAAGCCTCGATTATGCGTTCTGTTGACACGAACGTGCTGATATCAAAACCCATTCGTTTCATATTCTCGAGCTGTGAGCGAACATCCTGTAGAAGAGCTTGCGATTCTCGTTGGTACGAACGGATATCCACTGCACCAAGATCATATAATTTCTTCAGCTGATCGAGTGTGGCAATTGAAGCGTAGAGTTCTGAGTGAAATCGCTCGTGCATCGGGCACATTCCCTTTGTCTTCTAATCCGCACTAGGTCGGTATTTGATGTAGAACTGCTCGTGCTTTAAGAGGGAGTATTATCAGGATGTTGACTTATTGACATTTTACCCAATACCACCTCAAGCTAGTACTCTTGAAATAAAAGAGAAGGAGCGCGGTATTGCGCTCCGAGGGTATTAACTAGAATCTCAAATTTACTTTTCAGGTATTATCTCTGAGACCAAATAGAATCCAATAAATCCGAATACCAGAGCAAGACCCATGAAAAATGCAATCATGACTGGAAGTCCAAGCAATGTTGTCGACGTTGTGTTGAGAAATGCAATAATTTCTGCAGCTACCACGCCGAAGAAAATAGCCAATAGAATTAGTGTTCCGCCTAGTGATACTCTCAGTTTTGTTTGCATTAACAAACTCACCTAAAATTGGCGGTCAATTGATTGAATATAAGCGTTGGAGTTTCAGCAAATATCTCGATAAAAGAGCAATCCTCAAACTCTCTTCTATGGTGTCAGTCGATCCCGATCACGAGGCAGCAAAGTTGCTTCTCGGATATTCTCAATACCTAAAAGCTGCATTGTCATTCGTTCGACTCCGAGTCCCAAACCACCGTGAGGTGGTGCGCCATATTTGAAGGGATCTAGATAGAATTCAAAATCATCAGGATTGAAACCCTTAGCCTTGAATCGCTCCACAAGTAGATCATACAAATGGATACGCTGGCTACCAGTTGTAATCTCCATGCCTTTATAGGTCAGATCAAAGCTCTCAGTCATACCTTCATCTGTCATGCTTGGCATTGTATAGGCTGGACGAAGCTCTAAGGGATAATGCGTGATAAATACCATATCTGTCCCGTACTTTTCAGGGAATATCTCGCCTAAGAGCCGCTCGCACTCGGGATCAAGATCATCAGTTATTGTGAGACCTTTGCCTGCTTCATTAACAAGGTCAATAGCCTCTGCATATTTGATTCTCTTGAAAGGTACTTTTGGTATTTTTAGGTCGACACCCAAAATTTCCAATTCTGCCGCAGCATGCTTCTTAGTCATTTTGAATGAGTGATGAAGCATGTTTTCCTCCATCTTCATGACATCGTCTACACCACTAATCCAAGCCATCTCATAATCAAATGATGTGTACTCGTTGACATGACGACGAGTGTTGTGCTTCTCAGCTCTGAACACCGGGGCAATTTCATAGACTCTCCCAAACCCAGCTAACAGCATGAGTTGTTTGTAGAATTGGGGGCTCTGAGCTAGGTATGCTTTCCTATCGAAATACTTGACTTCGAATAGGTTGGCACCTCCTTCTGTTGCTTCTGCAACAAGTTTAGGTGTATGAATTTCGACAAAGTCATTGCTTTCCAAGAATGCCCTCGCAAAACGAACAAGGTTGTGCTGGACTTTGAAAATAGCATTGATTGATGGTTTTCTTAAATCGAGTACTCTATAGTTGAGTCTTGTATCAAGATCAATGTCTGTCTTGCCTTCCACGATGTCAATTGGAAGGCGTTCAGATGTGTTCAGAATCCGAATCTTCTTTGGAATAACTTCAGCTCCCGAGGCAACTTGTTTAGCGGCAATAACTTTTCCTGTGACTGAAACTGCAGTTTCAGGTTTAAGCAACTCGGAGGTCTTGAAGACATCTTCTGGCACCTTCTTCTGAGGAATTGTTACTTGTGCAGTCCCTCGCTCGTCTCGCAAAATAAGAAACTTGAGTTTTCCTTTGTCCCTAAGTATATGGACCCATCCCATCAGGACAACATCAGTACCAGCTAGTTCGGCTGTGATCTGAGTACTGAAGTGAGTTCGAACTTCCTCGCCAATTGGTTCAGTGCCAGCAGCTTTGTAGAAATCCATACTTCATGCCTCAATCTGAGTTCAATCTGCTGGTACTTGATTACATTATGAGGCTTTTGGAAAAGATAAGAATGATGAGTTGAAGGGGTTCTGGAAATCTTCCCAGAACCCTCATTCTGGATCAATGTTCCCACTACATGGGTGCTCGAACCAGCTCATACACTCGTTCCCTCGCGTCGCTCTCATGTTCTTCTTCCCGAATGAGACCTAGAGCCTTAAGTCGACTGAGACCATAGTTCACAGTTCTGGGAGGAAGGTATGTGATGCTAATTAGGTCTTGCCGGGACATTCGTCGCCGGTTCTTAAGCAGCACATATAGGAACTTCGCAGAGGGAGGTAGAGACAAGAATGAGCGTCGGGCAAACATGATCCCACCTTAGAATTGTTGCCATGTGTTCAATACCTCCATATGATTTTTGTTTTCAATTACATTTCAATAGATAAGCATTGGCATTTCGGTTGTTTGAAATTAAAAATGCAGTTTCAAAACAATATCAATGACTTCAGAGTGTTGGGACATGTTGCTCAGTCGCAGGCATACTTGGTCGCTCATTAACATGCCAGAAGTCGACGATCTTATTCAATAGTTCAGTGATTCCTATTCCAGTGATAGTTGAAGTTTCAATAAAGAAGAGTGGATGTGATTGTCCGTTTTCACCCAAAGATTTTGCGACCTTGTCGCAATATTCACGAGCTTCTTCAGTTGAAACAGGAATTTCTGGTTCATCATCCTCATCTTCAATGACTGGATGATCACGAAGGTCTGTTTTATTTCCGACAATTATGATGGGTGGTGGAATCAAGAAAGCATTGGATACCTCGCGCACCCAGAAATCAAGACTATCAAAGCTCCATCTGTCTGCAACCGAATAGACAAGTACTACAATTCCAGATCCTGTATAGAACTCTGTCTTGGGTACTTTTGCTTCCATACTCTTGGGGAATGTCCAAGCATCAACACGAACATTCGTGTCTTTATAGTCAACTATGTTGCTGAATGTAAATGGCTTAGTCGGTGGCAAATCAAGAGAAGAGTAATCATTTCCGAGTTTAAGATTACATTCGAAGATTATGCTGTTAACTCCAACACCCTCTTCGCCAAGGAACAAGACCTTAAGATCGAACAAATCAGACCCTGCTTCGACTGATGGTTTCGCCTCTTCCGATACATCTTCTATGGATGCTATAACCTCAGGCTCATCCCAAATGAATTTCACTGGCTTTGCTTCATCATCAGCGGATTGCGTTCGTGGGGTGGGTTCGCTTGTTGGAAGATTCTCAGCATGGAAAGAGAAAACTAGATCTTTGACTTCCTCACTAAGGGGAACATCCCAGATACTCATTGTCTGCGGGGCGGGAGTGTCTGTTTTCAGATCTTCAAGTGTCTGTGGGACTAGAGTGTCTGTTGTTACTTCTTCAAGATCAGGAGTGGACACAATTACATTAGTCTTGAGATCTTCAGAAATCTTGCCCTTGCCAGTTGGAGAAAGGAACTCATCTTTTAGTGTGTCAAGTGCATTCAAAGCTCGAGATAGTTCAAGAAGGTCATCTTTTGTTAGTTCATCCTCTCCTGGAATGACATCGACCTCAGGAAGTCCAACTCTTTTCAAAATGAACTTGAGAATGGGGTGTGGAACATTGAATCCTCGAAGATAAGCGAAGCGTTGCACTTCCTCCATTATATCTTTGAAGGATCTGCCAGAGAACTTGAGTCTTCGAGTGACAGCCGGGTCCGTAATGTATACACGATTCACCTTAAGACTTACGTCAATGTTGGTTCCCGGTATTTGCATCTTTACGACAACCACGCCTTCCTCTTCATAATCAAAGATATTATGTATGAATAATTACTATTCTTATATATTAAAGGTTTTCTCATATCATCTAATGCGCAAAAAATGCATCCAATAGCTCGTGAGATGGGAGGATTTAGTAAGAAAATTTGGTTCATATTTAAGAAACAAGCGAGGAAGTCCCATATATTGAAATGTAGGATGGCATTTTCTATATACTGGATTATTCAAACTTGAACAAGTGTGTTGAAAGTGATAGAAGTCAATGTCACCTTGTCAGATGGTACCAGCAGCTCAATTCCAATCGAAAAAGACGCGAAGATACTAGACCTCTCAAAAAGGTCTATCATAGCAATTGATCTTTCTGAGCTTGACAAACTTGACACTCTTGAAGAAATCATTCTTAGCGAGAATAGATTGATGACAGTTGACTTGACTGTTCTTGCATTTAGTCCAGCAGTCCGCAAAGTAGACCTAAGTAATAATAATCTCCAAATTGTAAATTTGGAAATGCTTGGTTATTGTTCACTTTTGGATCATCTGAATCTAAGTTCTAATCAACTCTTAAGAGTAGATCTATCAGCATTGCTAGAATGCAAGAATCTTGTTTCCCTCAACTTAGAGAAAAACCGACTCATGAATTTGGATGTCGCTCCGCTCTCAAAATCTGTTAAACTAAAAACATTGAACCTTCGTGAAAACCCCCTCAAACGACTGGACTTAACAGCTCTGTTCTCCTGTGCCTCTCTAGAGTCCCTTCTGGTTCCAGATGGAACTAGGCTAATCTCAAAGAAAAAGTTCGATGTTGAATTACTAAATCCTCCAGCCCTCAACGAGCTAATTAAACACGGTAGAATTGAATTCTCTTTGGATTGACAGGTTTGAACCCTCTCGTTAAATTTCCTACATTTCTTATTGGTCTGAAATTTTATGAAAATATTCGATTTAGTGTCTAACACCACCAAAAATTGTATCCAAATATACTAGATTATCTTATTTTTTGATATTTTGATACTTTGTTGTTCCACTCGTAGTGGTTGTCATAAGGAGCAGGTAGTATGAAAAAAGCATTGGCAGCATTTACAATAATATTCATTTTCTTAGTTCCCTTGGCTAGTGGGCCTGCTCCTGAAGAGAGGTTTCCCTATTTTGGAAAGGCAGGTTCCAACGGAGATGAGTTTCTACCTAGCGACTGGCTGAAGGCAAACTCAGGAACAGGAGAATCTTTGCTTGGGAGCCTCAACGGAATGAGGGCTGCGAGTGGTACATCGGTGATTGATTTTTCACATTCAGGGTATATTGGCATTAATCCGCCCTTGGGTTGGAGTTCTGAACAGTTGGAGGGCCAGCTTGATCATCTGTCTATGTGGGTAGATAATGTCTTGGTCAATCCAAATCTTGACAGCTACCACGAAGAGATATGGTTTCCCATTAGTGGTTATCCCCAGTACAATGGTGACCCGTTCTATGTTCCGGATGGCTGGTCACTGACAAAGAACGATGCACCTCCTGGTGGAACTGAACACCCCAACCACGGATTGTTTGAGTTTAATGCTTATCCTAGCGAGGGTTATGATTCAACTGTCGGATTCAGATTTGATGCCAACTATTATAGCAGCTCAATACTTGATCCCACCAATGGAGTCTATATAAGTCAAC
>PJET01000029.1 GCA_002825515.1 Candidatus Thorarchaeota archaeon MP11T_1
AGCTTGAACGCCACCACATCACCAAGCGAGTCTAATACGAACACGCCACATGTGTTTCGTGGAAGACTTCCAACTATCACTTTATGCACATATTCTGTCAGAGTAGTCCTGCTAAGTTTTGGCTTTTCATCTAGAGTTTCTTTGACTTTAATGATTGGGACAAGTACTATACCTGGGTATGAGAGAGGTTCACTCAAACAGAAATTCTGCCCCCTGAGAATTTCATCAGCCAATACTCTCACACTGTCCGACCCAGTCATTTCTCTCCTCTCGAGCCCACGTAATCCTATTACGTATTACATGACTAGAACAAATATAAACTCTTCCATTTTTATCTTTTGTCTAAAAATAGACCGATTTTGGTCTAAAAATGGGTGTGAGAGCGAATTCTCTCATCACTCTCACAGGTTAATTTGCTAACAGAGATCCAATTTCCCTGCCAATCTGATGAAAATACTCTTCAACTCCGACATCGAGCGGGCCTTCCCGTCCATGAACAATAGCTGAAACTCTTGATTTGATGATCTTCATCTTCATTCGTTTCATGATCCCCTCAATGGATCTGGCTGCACTGTTCTCGAGAACTGACAGACTTCTTTTGTTCATTCGGGACTCATTTCTGGTATCAAAACTGAATCCAAACCGATCCTTGAGTTCGATGGTTCTCAGTCTACTCAAGAAGTCTTTCATCTCTTTCGATGGTCTAATCATATGAGTTGGACTCCCAATAGCAATCAGGTTGTATTTTGGAACCTCATTGATTTCAACTTCATCGATACTCAGACAATCTACTTCAATGGCTGACTCTTCAATGCCTTTAGCCAAGCTCATGGCCACAGTCTTTGTATTCCCAAAGAGTGAGTGATATAGAACAAGAGCTCTCTTCATTCCCATTCACCTAAACCTATGTCTGTTTGAATAATCCTGCTATGATTCCAAGCACAACCCCCACACCAACTCCAGCTCCCATGCCCATGAACATTACAATGTCAACTCCACCGAGAAGTCCAATCAGAAGACCTCCTGTGGTCCCAACGAAGACACCTAGTCCTATTGTTCTTCCTCGTTTCAATCTATAGGCAAAGAAGGTGCCAACTAGTGCAGCCGCAAGGAGAATTAGAGTGCTGATAGGCACGAACGAGCAATGTGAAACATATCCAATATAATTCACTTTGCTTGATCCCCAAGATAATAGTGAGGTTGGAATGACAGTCCATACGGCTGCTGCGAAACTTCCTACAATCATCGCAGAAAGGAACGCCCATACCAAGCTTAATCCAAGAATGACGAAGAATCTCTTGATTCCGCTATTTTGGCGCGCTTCATTATGTTCAAGTTTCTCTAATTGAATAGTATCTGTTTTACTCATTTTATTGACCTACTTTTAATAGTTCAATCATCATAGTGTTTTAGTCCCTGATCGATAATATTGAAGAATATAGAGAGATACTCATTGGTCTTTTCTCCAGACCTGTTGCTTATTCTACCTCGCAGAACTAGTTCACGTATTGCTTGAGCGAAAGTACTGAGTACCATTATCACTGAGAACGGATCGACCTTGTCTTGAATTCCGGATTGCTTCAAGGTTTCTGTTATCACAGAGGTCATCAGCTCTTCAAGCATCCCCATGTACTGACTGAACTCCTGTTCACTCTCTGTCAGTGGTTCATTTGTTTCCTTTTTCTCCACTATCTTGGAAGTAACTACACTCAAACGTCCTGATTCAAATAGGATTGCATCATCCGGGTATTTCTCAAAGAACTCAACATATGCATTCCCCATGGATCGGAGTTCGTAAGCAACATCAGGCTGTTTAAGATGGCTATCCATTATCTCGTGGAGCTTGTGATACGCTTGCGATACGACTGCAATGAAAATATCATCTTTGGACCCGAAGTAGTTGTACATGGTCATCTTTGTGTATCCTGTCGCCTCTGCAATCTCTTCTACCATTGTCTGTTCATATCCCTGACTAGAGAAGAATTCCGCAGCAATCTTGATGATGGCTTTTCTACGCTGTTTCCTTTCGCGTTCAAGTCTCTGCGCTTTTGGTGACGCGGCTTTGTTTCTATTCATGGGACCACTTCAACAGATGATTTTACTCAAGTAAAATAGAATATACTTAAGTAAATAAAACTTGCTTTGAGCGTAATATTCGAAAGGCAACAACGTGGAATGTGGATTGGGGTTGTTGAAATGAGTCAAAAAAAGACGATCTGGTTGGAGGCATATCGAGAAACTGTGAATAACAGGAAACAAGGTCCTGACTTCAAACTTATCGAGTACCTTGATAGTATCCCTAAAGGTCCAGTTCTTGATCTCGGAATGGGACGTGGCCGACATGCCATCTTTTTTGCGAAGATGGGCCGGGAAGTAGAAGGGGTAGACAAGTCCAGGCTCTCAAAGGGAATATCTGAAATGGTTAAAGCTGAGGGACTCGACTTCACCTATCATAGGATGGATCTAAGAAACTTCGATTTCAGACCGAAAAGATATGCATTGATCATTGCTTCGAAGATAATTCAGCTCTTTCAGAAAGCTGACATCGAGTTCATTGCTGAGCAGATTCAAGCTGGTCTAAAACGAAAAGGTCTGCTTTACATCTATACATTTTCTGTTGAACATTTGATACAAATCACAAAATGGGATGAGATCGAGAAGGTAGAAGAGAACACCTATTACCACTCTCAATATGATCAACATTTTCATTTCTTCACAAGAGATGAGTTGCTTGGGCTCTTTCCAGAGCTGAAGCTTGAACACTATACAGAAGGACTCACCTTTGATAAGAGACCATCTCGATTAAGGCATACAGGTATCATTCAATATGTTGGGCAAAAAATGAACTGACCAAAGGACTGGACATGCATGGACGAGTATGAGATTGATGATAAAATGAGTTCTGTACCTTTCACAGCACGACTCATAGCATATTATCGTGCTAAGGAGTCCAGTCGAGAGAATCCACTCATTCTAGATCCTTTTGCTGAGCGTCTTGCTGGAAATATGGAGTCATATTTCAGTGAACACAAGTGGACTCGTGGAACTAGTGATTACGCAGTTGTCCGGACTCACTACATCGACAATTATCTTCTGACTCCTTGGTGTGAGGGCCATGCAATATCACAGATTGTTCTTCTCGGGGCAGGTTTGGATGCTAGAGCATACCGTCTTCAAATTCTTACAAAAGGCCAACATACTGTGTTTGAGATTGATTTTGATCTGATCAACAAATACAAAGAACTCATTCTTAAGGATGAGAAACCTCTCTGTGAAATTGTACGGGTATCTTCTGACCTGTCTGAATTGAGTTGGATTTCCAAACTTGAGAACGCAGGATTCTCATCTGAAATCCCAACTTTATGGCTGCTGGAAGGTCTTGTCTATTACATTGACAAGACTATTGTCGAATCAATCCTAGAAGTTGCTTCAAAGAATTGCGCTGACGAGAGTCAGATATTCGCAGATGTTTGTGTTCCTGGCCTTACTCAGGCACAATTTGGTCCATTCATGATGCACTTCAAATGGGGGTTGAATAAAGAGTATGTCCCCGCTTTTTTTGCTCGTGTTGGCTGGAATGTCACCTACGCTTTTGCAGATGATTACAATCAAGGGCGTGATGTAGGACAGAAAGGTCTCATTTTTGTCAACGGAACGCGTGATATGTCACTAATTGATATGACTGAGAAAATCATCACTGAAGATGAGTTGGGAGAGATACCCATGTCTGAGTTCCAGTCCTTCTCGAAGGGGTTCCTGAAGGATGTCATGGATGCGACAAGTGCTATCGTTGAAGCATACAATGTAAACCCTGATGATGGAATGACTAGTTATCTTCAGTTCATTGATCGAATAAAACCCACAGTACAAGCAATGATGAAGAGCCTTTCCGATCCATTGTCTATTGGACATGTGTCCTCAAGACTGCTACGAGATCCATCGACGGCAGTTCTTCATACTCCGGATGAGAAGGAAGCACATATTGTAGGGTATCTTAAAGCTCTAATGTTTCTCGGATTTTGTGGGACAAAAAGTGTAACTGGAGAGCATTTCACCTCAACCAATATCTACTCAGAAGGCTTGAAGACCACGAAGATTTTCCAGATTGCATCACTTGCACAGCTTATTCAAGATGAGATTGACAATTCTTAAATTGACGAAGACATTTGCAAGTTCAACACGAGAGAGGCTTAGAATATGAAGAAAGTTCTAGTTGTTTTTGACACGAAATTCGGAAATACTGAGAAGCTCGGAAGAGAGATTGCAGCTGGTATTGAGGAAACCGGTACTGCGGAGTGTAAGGTAATAAACATCAAGGAAGTAAAGTCAGAGGACATCTCAGGCTTTGATGGCGTACTATTTGGCGGGCCAGTCCATGCATTCAGGGCAACACGTGGAATCAAAGGAGCAGTAAAAGAAGCTGCCAAGAAGGGTCTTGATGGAAAGCTGGTTTCTAGCTTTGACACCTATCAAGCACCAGGGCACAGAGGTAATGCAGTCCGGCAGATTGAGGAGGAGGTTTCCAAGAAAGCTCCACGTGCTAAGATATTCACACCAGGTCTCACTGCACGTGTGGATGGCTATGAAGGTCCACTCAATGCTGCTGAACCTGCAAAGGCTCGGGAGTTTGGCAAGAAATTCGCAGAAGAGCTGGGTTAATGAATAAAAGCTAAAACACGAACACTCCATTATCACGAATTGGTATTGTCTATTTATTAGCTAAAATCAGGTTTCATTAGGTTTTATATCAAATGAGTGTAATAGTTATGTTTTGACGAATTCACAAAGGAGGTGAGAAAATGCCAATATTCGTGATAATGGGTAATCTAACTGAGAAAGGAATCAAATCAATAAAGGATGCGCCAAAACGACAGAAGCAAGCTGAGGAGATTATCAAGTCAGTTGGTGGAAAGCTTCTAGGTCTATACTACACTATGGGCAAGTACGATTGGATTTCAATTGTGGAGGGTCCAAGCATTGAGGCTGCAATGAAGGCTCTGTTCATCTTTGGACAAGGCGGGACAAACAGGACTAGAACTCTTGTGGCTATTACAGCTGAAGAGGCAACCAAGATAATCAGAGAACTCCCTGATTAGTGAAAGGGAAGACAGAAAGGGGGCTCACGTTCGCAAATCAATGGGTCTAGATGATGGATCTCGGGTACTGTGAACGATTGAACGCGCTGACAACACCAGCAAGATCGAATCCAGATGTCATTGAGCTCTCGATGTGTGATCCTCCTAGGTTTGGTTTCAGACCTGATCCTAAGGTCCTCGAGTTGGTGAACATTGAAACCCTAGAGCATGGATATCCCTCTGTGAATAAAGAGATGATTTCTGCAATCAGAGGGAGGACCCAATCCTTTACAGGTGTGTCTGTCAATGACTCTGATGTCGTCATCACAAATGGTTGCGGTGGTGCCTTTGGAGTCTTGTCTATCGCACTCAGAGGATGGTCTATTGGGATAGAGACCCCCTTCTACTCACCTGCATATGAGTACTTTCGAAGGACCACTGATATGTGGTACGCGCGATGTACACCTGACCTTCATTGGGATTTAGACTTCGACCTTCTTCGGAAAGAACTAGAACAGCGAGAAGAAACAGGTGCAATATTCTTAGTGAATCCTTCAAACCCGACAGGTCATATACACAGTGGGTCTGACTTGAAAAAACTGGTTAATCTAGCTGGAGAGTTCGACCAGATTCTCATTACTGATGAGGTCTATGACGAGATGAGCTACAGGCCATACACCTCATTGCTGAGCGTGTCAGAAGATGTGCCAGTCATCTATATGCATGGATTCAGCAAGGTCTGGAGAGCTCCTGAGATACGTGTTGGTTTTCTGATTCTCCATAATCCATCTGGTCGTGCAACTGATTTGTTCAACGAGATTCAAAGAGTAGCTGAACTTGGCTTTGGTGTGAATCCTCTCTCTCAGATGCTTGCACTGAAGTTATTGGATGAGGATAAAGGCTATCGAAGAAAACAGTTTGATGCAATTAAAGCTCGACGAGATGCTCTTCATAAAGCAATCTCAGAGTCTGACAATCTGAATAGTGTTGAGGCTGGCGGTGCAACCTATCAGCTAGTTGAAACTCCATGGAATGACTGGGCAATATGTTCACATCTTGCTAATGAGCATAATATACTTGTGACACCTGCCAGCACACAAGATCCCCATATCGGTGACAAGTACCTACGTGTGGTCTTTCTCAACACACCTGAGAATCTGGAACGTTTTGTGCAGACCCTTGACTTGGGTCTTTATTGACTCTCTTGATTAAAGATATCATCCCAACCAATGACGAGCGGTGACAAGAGTACCCACCCGATTAGAGCTCCCACAAGCACATGGACAAAAATGACATTCGCTACAAGGATGTCTACTGCAAAACCAATGAGAACCGATATAATCCCTAGATACCCTCCAATCTTGTTCGCTTGTAGAATCAGAATGACCGCAACAAATGCAAGAGCCGCGCTTATCAAGACGAACAAGCCCCAGAAGAACAGCCGTAAAGTCCATTGTTGGAAATGGTAAAACAGATAGTTCCCAACAATATCATGTAGCAGCGTTTCATAACCAGTCTGAATCATTATCCATGCAATGAAGGCACCGACTCCTCCGATTACGTAGAACAAGAACTGTGCAGCTACAAGCTTGGCGTTTGGCCACTTCATACTGAACACTCACTGATGTAGATATTCATATTTTCTCTAGTTTATGAGTTGCACTACTCCAATTGATTTTCAATTCGGATGTTCAACTACCACTTATTTATTCGATAAAATCTACAAAGTATATCACAGTTTTTACAATAGCATATGATTTCTTGTGGATATAGCAGCTACAGTCTGTTTTTCCTAGGTTTTATCTTGTTCCAGGAAGTTGATATTGTATGGTGGATGAACTCGAGGATGATTCAGTTCAGAGGGATAACGATTACGATATCTCTCATCCAGACATTGATAGCACGCTGGAACTCTATCTCGGGCCTGTTGATTTCAGCTATAAGAAACGAAGAACGAACGGTGGGATTGAACACCTCGTTATGCGATTGAAGAAAGGTAAATGGAA
>PJET01000211.1 GCA_002825515.1 Candidatus Thorarchaeota archaeon MP11T_1
TGAATCAGTAAGAGAGATATAGGTGCGGTACAAACGCTACCACATTAGAATGGCAAACAATAGTCTTTCTAAGCGTGAAAATAATGTGTTCTCTCGGACACAACAAGTGTAATAGTAGGTCTGTGTAAAGTGGAGAAAGACACTAACGACACATCGGTATATGAATTGATCCAGCTTATGGCATCACTGAATGACACCAGGAGAGCTATTCTACTGGCGCTGGCTCACATCTACCCTAGAAGTGTTAGTGGTGTTCAATTGAGCCGATTAATCGGTTACAGTGGAAAATCAAGAAGTCTGTACAGAGGAGTGATTTCCCATCTACAGGAGAACGAAATGATTCAGATTGACCAGCTTACTCCTAAGCTTTACGCTATCCGAATAAATAATGAGCATCCGTTGCTCACTATTCTCGTGGATCTCTGTAGAGTTCATGGGAAACACTCACGCAATATGTACCTGAAAGCGCTGGAGGAAGAGTGACAGTGGAGAATGAGCTCCTGTTAGAAGCAAAGGCACTCTATAAAGACAGAATTAAGATTGCACTTTCTGCCTTCATTATTCTTTTCTCTGTTTCCTTCTTCATTTATTATGTAACTGGGATTGCTGGATTGGGTGAAATTAAACCAGGACCAGGAATAACGCAGGGTCTTCAGGTCGTAGCAGCGTTCAACAATGTGGGATTACTAATTGCAGTAGCACTAATGGTTATTGCATTTCGCTTGTGGTCGTGGGCATTCCTTCCAGGACCTGCTTCCTTATTCACAACTTCAGTCCTGAGAGGAATTCTTGGTCCTAACGCTGTCATTAAGCAGTCAATAGGAAAGCGTTTCGAAGTTGTCCTTGATAATGGACTGACATTCAGCATTATTTGTTATATTCAAGAAAAAGAAACTAACGACTGGTTCTCATACCGTCTTGCCTCATCAAAACTTCAGAATGGAAACCTCAAGAATATTGCATTACGTCATGGATTCGCACTCAAAGATGGCCGCTTCACAGCTAATATCAGCAATGATGAGCTACACCACAGGACTCTTCTGATGGCAAAAGCCATGATAATCGCTAGTGCTTCAGGCTAATCTGGCGGGTGTCTGAGAACTCTGGGTGTTTTCTGTTTCTTCTTTCTGGCATAATTATCAATATCTGTCATCCATCGAGTCAGCATCATAGGATGTGCTCTATATCTAGCTGGTATCGTATGTCCAATAGGTGAGATTTTTTCTTTCTTCTTTTTTTGCTTACGAACCATTAGATTTCATGCATACTGTTGCGTGAAGACGCATCAATCTTTCGTCAGGAATAATTACATTCAGGAAATCTATTTCTATATTTGACTAGTTCTTTCTCTGAGAAAAGATGGTAATGCGCATAAAACGGACAATCGATATTGCAATGAGTAATTACACAGAGATCACAGGTTATTGCGTATTCACCTATGAGGGTAAAGTTGCTTATGCTAGCGAGAACATGGATATTGCTGGAGAAATCAGTACAATTATCCAAGCTTGGAATGGCTACCTTCTGAGTTTCACATTGAAGAACATAGCCTTTCTTAGAGCCTTAGCAACTGAGCAAGGATTCGTAGCTATAAATCCAGATGGGGCAGTTAGCTTAATCTGCGGTACAGGCAAAGGAGTCTGGTTTGTTTCAGTATTCACGAGAATGGATGTTGACAAGGAAGGAATCCTGCGTGAATGCATTCAAGCTGCCAAATATCTTGAAACTTCGGTTTCCATCTTCGATGTTTGAAAACTATTTGTCCAAAATTGGTTTTTGTTCTGCAATAATCCTGGCAAAGAATGCCAGCATAGCTCCAATCCATCCTAATGACTGCTGAAGTTGATGAATCATATCCATGACAAATACTCCTGCCGTCGCCATTTGGACCATCGTCATCAGCAATCCGATGACACCTATGATTATTCCTGCTGAAATTAGAATTCTACCAAACCATACTTTTTCAGTAGTAAGGATTATTCCACCGAGAATTGCCACAATGCCCCCTAAGGCAGCCCACGCTGCAAGACCTTCCATAAAATTCTCAAAAGTTTCAAAGAACTCTAATCCAAATACATATGGGAGAATTTCAGACAACTCTCCGATAACACCAATTGCTCCGCTAATCCCAGACAAAATCATTAACACACCGCCAGCGAAGCAGAGGAGCATAGGATTGCGATTATGAAGAGTCATACAAGCTACATTTGCGAAATATCTTTGATTTAAAGATAACTTCTTCATATCACATCTAATTCTCTAGCAGTAAATCAGCATAAACTAGTCTTCAGGATTTATCAAAAATCAAAAGAGTTTAGACAAGGGATACAATTGAATGAACCACTGTCTAAACATCAAGAAACCAGAAACTCCAACTATTTCATTATGTAGCAATTGGATATCATTATACAAAAGATATGTTGATGCTTATTAATTCCGAAGCAAATCATATCGCAAAGTATAGAATCACCATTGCAACACCATAGATCAAATGGAGTAAGTAGATGTACGTCTTATTCAGGTTTGGTAGATATCGCTTCACCAGTTCTCCACCAATCGTGCAAAGGATGATAGACACAAACAGGACTACGATTAATGTTCCTAGGTCCATCATGTTCACATTGCCTCCTGTGCTCTTAACTGGAACCATCTATAGATTGATAGCATGACTGTTGCAGCTAGAGCATGTATGAATACTAAGATTGGAAATGATACTGTAATAGCTGCTAACTTAACAAGTTCAGAAGCCACCGTACAGACTACAATTGACGCTATTAGTAACGCCAACGCTCTTTTGACTGAGTGACCTGATGAATAGTCATCAGGATTTGTTGCTATTGTGATTCTGTATTTATTCAACATTCGATTCACCTTAACTAATAGCATCCAAAAGAAATAGATGAAACATTGGCAATTGAGATATGCAGAAATCCAGCTATAATAAAAGAAATCCTTGCTATTAATGAAGTAGCACCTTCAGACATTGAAAAACAAATGAGCGACATTTCATGGATACATTGGATCGACTAATACTTGGTGAGCTAGCAAATCAGTGTAGGATATCCTTCTCAAAATTGGCTGAGAAGTATAAAGTTTCATTGAACACTATAAAGAATCGAGTTGAAGCTCTTGTCGAAATGGGCATAATTTCTAATTTCGTTGTAGAATTACCTCTCGACGCATTGAATGCTAGCTTCGCGGTAATTATTCTTGACATAAAGACGGATACTAGTAAGGAGCAACTGATCTCCTTAGGAAAGCATCCTTTCATCATGGCTTTGGGACTAGGGTATGAATTGCAGGGATTTGCGGTAGTAGTTTATAGGACTAATGCGGAACTTGGTCAAGCAATAGACTTTCTCCAATCATCTAATTTGGTGACACAGGCTCGAGCTCTGCCTTTGATTGCTCCACCATCTACTATTGATACCACATCAACCAAAGGCTTTGACACTTTGAAAAAGATCGACTGGAAGATGCTGAAATCACTTAGATGGAATGGCCGAAAACCTCTTGGCGAACTTGCCGCAGATATTGGAGTTTCAGTCCCGACAGTTAGAAAGCGACTTGCGTACCTGAGAAAATACAACCTAATCCACGAAACTATTCAAATTAATCCCGCTGCAAGTGAGCGTGATCTAGTGGTAATGCTACTTGTCAGAAGCTCTGATACTACTCATGACTATTATGAATTAGATAGCAGATTTCGAAAACAGTGGCCTGAAAACTATTGGATATTTTATAGATCTGCTAGCGAGACAGAGCTGATGATAACATTTGTTGTTGAATCATCGAAAAGTGTAGCTACTATTCGAAACGAAATGACAAAGGTAATTGAGAATAGTGAGATTATTGATCAGGTAATAGTACCAGAGTGGCTATTCTTTCCAGACTTCAGAGATGAATTGATAGACGCATATCTAAACTAAAAGGTAACATCATCCAGTTGTAGTGCCTAAACTCTACAAACTGGGTGGAATTGCTTAGGATGATGGAAGACCATAACTCTCTTCTAAGAGTTCAATTAGTCTTGCAACAAAACGAGTAGCTGGAGCACCATCAACTACATCGTGATCGAAAGTCACAGTCAATGACAAGTACTCTCTTTTCTCGACTTGGTTTTCAACAAATCCTGGTTTCTCGGATATTCCACCGACTGCTATACTAAGAGCATGTAAGCCAAGAGGAATTGCCCATCCACCAGATCCAGCAAACCTGCCTATTGATGTCAATGCTACGGTCCCCATTCTGTCATTAATGAATGTTGGATCTTTGCGAACCTTTCGCCAGAAAAGTAGGTCTCTCAACAACTTGGGTGCAGATAATAGAACTTTGACTCCTCGATTCTCTTCTGCATCAGTATAATCCTCCTCCTTCTTTTTCTGTGCTTCACGTATCTCACGGTTGATCTCCATGACCGTTTTGTTATTTGTAGATTTTAATATGTAATTAACTGGATATGGTTGACCTTCAATGACGGTTTCTATGAGAATGTTGATGTTCACATCATCAAAAATCACAAAGTGTTTCCCAATCATGAGTGCATGCACTTGTTTGTGTTCCTCAACAGCTTTCCCCACACATGCGGCAATCCACCCAGTGAAGGACATCGATTCACCTGTTTTCTCTTTATATCTCTGGATTTTCTCACGTGCTTTCGTTACATCAGCTTCAAAGAGTCCATGCATCCTATGTTTCTTTAACGCATAATCACACATTTCGATAATTAGTTTACGAGATTTTGGAACTGGACTTTTCTGATATCCTTCATTTGAGCTCAAGATTTTCCACAGCCTATTTTTTTATCATCGAGTCAAATGATGAATATTTTGATTTTATGAAAGTGATGGCCAAATTTTTGAGTAACTCTACTTACTAGAAATTGTGAGAAAGAAAAGATGTCAGTAAATTACGAAGAAGCAGGAAATTCAAGGAAGAAGACAATTCTCTTTATTCATGGTGCAGGAGGCTCATCTGCGACATGGTTCATGCAGCTGAGGGGTCTCTCATCCAAACATCATATTGTGGCAATTGAGCTCAATGGTCATGGGAAGTCACCAGATCGAGCAGAGGATGACATCCTTCAATCATATCTTGATGATGTCCATAAAGTGGTTACTAAATTTGAAAGACCATTTCTTGCTGGCCACAGTATGGGTGGTGCGCTTGCGCAACTTTATGCGTTAAACCATTCAGAAAATATAAGTGGAATCATCTTAGTCGGAACAGGCGCAAAACTGAGGGTCACCCCGATTGTATTCAATCTCCTCGATAATGACTTTGAGGGATATATCGAGGCTGTTGGGAATTTCATGTTTTATGAAGATACGTCGGACGAAATGATAGAAGCATCCAAACACGAGGTACGTAAGTGTCCTGTACAGATTATTCGTAGGGATTTTGAGTTATGTGACAAATTCGATATCATGGAGAAAGTAAAGGAAATCAAAACTCATACACTTATTATTGTAGGAGAATCAGATGTAATGACACCCGTCAAATATTCACAATATCTGAAAAATGAGATTGAAGGTTCAGTATTGCAAGTCATTGAAAAGGCGGGGCATAGCGTCATGCTGGAGAAGTTTGGTATCTTCAACGAGATTGTGGCAAATTGGGTCAATGGGATTAATTAGAGATTGATAAGTCGTCGATCTCGTCGTTTCTTTTCGACAGCAGCTACTAGACTTGTCCTATCAAAATAAACCTCATTCCTTGTAATCTTATTATTCGCTATCTCAACAATATCTAGACCAACCTCATGGATGGTTTCCGGACCGACAGGAATAGTACATTCCCACTTGACGATAGCACCCTTTTCAATAGGAAACACTTCGATCGGTTTCCAAGTCCAATCTCGATAAACATCAAGAAGTCGTTCAAAGTATCTGCCAATTTCCTTATGACCTTTGAGACCTTCCCTGTTTGCTGGGTCAATGTATAAAGCATCTTTATCATAATACTCAAGAAGGGCTTCGGGGTTATTCCCTGTCCATGTTGAAAGCCAGTCTTTACAAAATGCGATTAGTTCTTTTTTGTTCATCTTAAACCACATTGATTGCATGGATGATGATTCAATTCTCAATCATCGTTTCACTTATTCTTTGCCCATCAAGTAAGAATGAATGATTTCCCTCAGTGTTAAATACAGGCTTTGTTCTTTGATTCAGGTCTTTCAGGACAAATCAGGAGTAGAAACATATGGGAGAATCAGTTGAAGAAATCCCGACCGATAGGAGAGAACGATTTGGTTGGTATCTTTTTGACCTAGCAAATACCAGCTTCACAGTTCTTATCGTTACAGCATTATATCCCCTCTATTTTCGAGTGTTAGTTTGGAATGAAACTCTGGGAGATGCAATGTGGGGATACGCAGGTAGCATTACAATGTTAATCATTGCAATAAGCGCCCCTGTTCTTGGTGCGATTGCTGACTTCGGAGGGACGAAAAAGAAGTTTCTTATTTTTTACACCTCAGTTTGTATTGCTTTTACTGCTTTCATGGTTTTTCTTCCGGGTCTCAGACAATCCGAAATCGACCTGCTTACTCCTGGAGTAGGCTCATCACCATTTCCTGTGATACTAGGTTTTGATGTGTGGGTTTGGGCTTGGATTATTTTCATCATAGCAAATATTGGTTTTCAAGGTGCGCTTCCCTTCTACAATGCGTGGCTCCCAGAAATAAGCACAGAGGAGAATATAGGTAGAATAGGCGGTTATGGTTTCGCTGCGGGTTATGTTGGAGCGATGGGAACTATTATAATTGCTCTAGTCGTAATTCTTGCTGATTTGCCTTACACGTATGCATTCTTCCTGAGTGCAATATTCTTCCTTGTGTTTGCAATTCCAAGCATAGTTGCGTTAAAGAATAGGCCACCAAGGGTGTTTCCTGGAGAGGAAGGTCAATCACTTGCGAGACTCGGATATCGAAGGATTAGAAACACTCTCAAGAATATCCGGAAATACACAGGTTTGCCGCTTTTCTTAGTTGCATACTTTTTGTTCAGTGATGCAATAACAACTGTAATCTACTACGCGGCTCATATTTTTTGCAGTGACTCAACTTACAGCAATACCAGGAGCATTCATCTTTGGCATCGTAGCAGACAAAATCGGAACGAGGAAAACTTTGATCATAACTCTGTTCATTTGGGTTATTGCCCTAGCACTTGCCTACCTCTTTGTAGCATATGGAGCACTCGTATGGTGGACTGTGGGTATGATTGCAGGTGTCGGAATGGGTTCATCTCAAAGCACAGCACGCAGCATGTATGGTCAGTTCATCCCAGAGGAAAAGAAATCTGAAATGTATGGCTTCTATGCCTTAACTGGCAAATTTGCTGCAATTCTTGGACCATTTGTCTATGCTACTGTTCTCTTGCTTGTAAATCCAACACAAAACCCAAGTCTTGTTGCTCAAGCACATCTTACAGCTATGCTTGTCATATTGCTGTTCTTTGTAGCATCGATTATATTGCTCCTTAAAGTAAGGCAACCTGTGAAAGGTGAAGCTCGGGTCTATCTCGAAGATGATATTCCATTTGCATAGTT
>PJET01000212.1 GCA_002825515.1 Candidatus Thorarchaeota archaeon MP11T_1
CTCTCTCCCAGGGTCTTTATCATTGAGAACGTTGCTGCCATATTACAGTCTGGGGGTGATGACATAATCCTACGCGAGTTTACACGTGTTGACATTGATACAGTGTTTTTCAATATGATTAGAGCTCATAATCATGGCAATCCATCGAGGAGACTGAGAGTATTCATAAGCAATATGAAGCTGAACCTTCCACGGAAAGTCGCACCAACAGTCATAGAATCGATTGGAACGCTACCACCCCTAAACTCAGATTTGTTATTCAGTCCTCACGACTCAGTCCCAAACCACTCCATCTACCCTCTTTCTGAGGATAGAATTAAGGCTGTTCGAAAGACACGTTGGGGTCAGGGTGCTAGACACTTTCGCACCTCAAAGACACGAACCCTTCCCAATTGGGTACGACTCTTTCCTGACCGCATATCTACCTCAATCAACGGTCTATCACGGTATATCCACCCTTATGAAAACAGAATTCTAACAGTCAGAGAACACGCAAGACTCATGAGTTATCCAGATTCCTATTCATTCGTCGGTCCAACAGACAGCCAATACAATCAAGTGGGTGAGAGTGTTCCCCCCCTCATCTCTCAGCTAATTGCACAGGAGGTTCGTATGCACCTTGGATGAATCATTCAAAAACATCTACGTAGTTTTACACAATGTACACTCAGCTTCAAAGACGATTGAAACTGCACAGGTTGTGTATGGACTCGGTTTTTCTAACTTTGTAGTTTCTAAGGCTGAGGGTTCTGCAGCACAGGCTGGAGTACCGGATGCAAACAGACTCGCAATGAAGATGAAGAGTAACTTCATGGTACTCCCCGATCTAAAGGATGTGCTAGAGGTTCTCAAGATTGAGCACCCAATGATGATCACGTCTCCAGTCCTCGTAAAAGCACGTCTAGATTTTGGGCAACTCTCAGAAGTGGTCAAATCAGGTGAGAGAGTAGCCATCATCCTCTCGGGCAGTAGTAGTTCATTTTCCAGAAAAGAGATGGACCTTGGTGAATGTCGCAGTCTTGAGGCTCACGTAGACATAGGTCCTTCAGGCACTGCTGCAGTGGTTCTCTACTCCCTATCTTCAAGATCGTGAATGACCAGTTTAGTTAGGAGTGAGAAGTGACGGGTCGGACGAGATTTGAACTCCCGGAAGTAATATCTCCAGAAGATGTGATATAAGACTAAAGAAAGACAAAGGACAGTACTCGATTGATCGTTGTGATTGTCATTGTTTTCGGTGCGTGGTTATTGGCCAGTAAAACAGACTTGAATCAAATAATCCAACTACTTTCTGTTGGATTTGTCACATCCTTCATAGTTGCAGTTATGGCTAGTCTATCACCTATTACAGAAATCCCATTAACTGGGGATGAAGCTTTGCGAGTCTTTTCACCAGCAGCGTACCCGTTTTGTATTCAGCAATACCGCAATTATGATGCAAATCTTTTCAGTTACACTGTAAGTTTTGGTTGGCCCGAAGGAACTCCCCTACTACAGTTTGCTTTGCAGGAAGATCAATCCCATTTTATTCATGCACAACATTATTTCTCTGGTTTAGGCCTTGGACTATTACTCCTTCTAGTGGTGGTAGTTCTGGTTGGCTTACTCACTCTAATTGAAAGAAAGAGTATAGTCCCGAGAAAACAGGGCAAGTCTTCAGCCCTTTTACTCATTGCCCTACAATTCATACTCATTTTACAAATTCTCTCTCTCTATCTTGGTGGAAACATTATCTATCCACTCGGAGGCATTTTTGTCCTAATAGTCACTCTATATCCTGCTTATCGAGCTATTCGTGGTAGTGGTTTATTAGAAGCCAGTTATAGGACTTAGAATTAGGAATGGTGGGCCGGACGAGATTTGAACTCGCGACCTCTTGGATCCGAACCAAGAATCATACCAATCTAGACTACCGACCCTTCTCGAAGTCAGTCCTCATAGGTTTGGATTTAATCATTTCGTTGAAACGTTCACGAAGCCATTCTACAGTACCAAGGAACAATCCATCAATACTGTATACTTCAGACTCGTGCAGACTTGCACACTTGTTCTCAAAAAGAGGACCAAAGAATTCTGATGTAGAATAATTGACTGGTACTCCTGAGAATAGCTCGTTGAAACTTGGTAGAGTAATCATTGTACAATCAGTATCATCAGGGTTTTCAAGCATCCCCATTGTCTGTCTTACACAGTTTTTATCCAATCTTGACTGAATAACCACCGGAACGATACCGCCAAATCTTCGTCTTGACGCACGTCCAATCTCTGGTACTGATGCATCTCTAAACCTCCGAATCGTTGGATGGTTGTGACCTACTACTATCATCTTTGCATCCAGAACATCATATGATGGCCAAGAGTGTCCATGTAGCAATCCTACAGACTCTTCCTGAGGTTCTAGTACAATTCCATGAACATTAGTGAGTATAACATTTCGCGGAAGTAGTGATTCCAAGTTTCCGTCGTGATTGCCTGGAATAATAGTGACATCTACCATATCTCCTATGCTCTCCATGAATTCTGGTACAATCTCCCAGTTGTAGAAACTGTCAACAATGATAGTGTGTTTCACATCTCCTATGATGTATAGATGTGATACACTGTACTTTTTCACCAAATTTTCTATTCTCTGGAATATAACTGGATGCTGGGGGGGAAATTCAACACCTTTCTCTTGTGAAATTGTAACTTCGAATCCAAGATGCAAGTCTGAGATCAGTAGTACATTTCTATCATCCCAACTGATAATTAGTCCTCTGTTATCGAATATCGGCTCCATGGCTGATTCCATATCCAATATACAACATTTTAACCTCGTTATGTCAGAGAATTTAGTGAGAATTATGTCCCTTCCACAGTCCGAGGTATCAAGACTGTCACAAAAAGACCTCACTCAGAATGACATCGAGTACTTCAGAAAGAAGTATGGAAAGAAGTTTGTACGTGCTCTAAGAGCGGTGGAAGAGGGCAAGATAATCAAGTACCATTTTCACCCAAGTGAGTCTGAAACATGGATTGTAAAGGGACGCCGTCAATATCTGGTCATACCTGAAATATTCTGCACATGCAGAAGTTTCTATCAAGAGGTCGTCATCTCGCATGAAAGTAGTTTATGCTATCATCTTCTAGCACAAAGGATAGCTGAGATTCGTGAACAATTTCAGATTCAGGAGTCTACAGATACAGAACGACGACAACTCTTTGTAGAGTGGCGTAGGACTGATTGAACACAAGCATGTTATGAGGATAACTTTAAAACACGGTCCAGGGTCAGGCACGCAGACTGAGCCGAAAGGACGGGTATATCAAAATGAAGCCGCTCAGGAATACCACTAGAGTTCTTGCAACAGTAGTCACTGTAATCATTCTATTGTCCAGCATTCAGGGCATCGCTAGCGCTCAGTCCGAATTAGATTCAATTGTTGTACTTTATGATGCAAGTCATGGCCAACAATACTCTGCATATAGCGAAAACAACGGACTCAAGCTTATACTCGATACTGTCAATGCATCAACAAGGTATTTTCTAAGAGTCAATGAAGATGACGAACTGACTGACACACTCCTCAATGATGTTGATATCCTCATCATAGCAGCTCCGGACGTTAACTTTCCTTTCTCACAGAGCGAATTCAATGCAGTAGCTGAGATGCTCGCAAATGGGAGCTCGCTATTTGTATTAGGTGACCCAACAATTGACTCAATATCGGAATATTGGGGTGCAGGGACTTTACATGACATGGGTGATAACCAATTAGTCAATATATTCCTCGACGGCATCAATGTGACCAGTGTTCGATTCAGTACCAATCAATCTAGTCTTGAAGATGTCTATTCAGATACAATGTTTGACTATGATCAACCCGTCTTTAACGCAACATATCCCTGGATGATTAAATTAGACCCATCAACCTGGGATGCAAGTCATCCCATCTTCAGAAACATAAATGATCTTTACACAATGACAGCTACCCTAACACCTGTCGAATTGACCAGTGGAATTGCTAGAGGCTATGAGAGTTCTTTTGCTCAATTCAAAGCTAGCTCAGTGAGTTGGGCAAACTATTCATTCCCAAATATGACACTAGAAGATTTTGAAGACGCTCCCCTCTCTTACTCGACTATTAATGGAACATTTCCACCTTGGATGTCTGCATTCCAGTATGATTCAAGTCGAATAGTCATATCCGGCTCAACTCTCATGTTCACAGGACTCAACCTTGACTATCCAGAAACAGATTTGAGATGGTTCTACATGGGAGACAACTCACGACTCTTTATGAACATCCTAAACTGGCTATCCGAAGAGTTCGTCATAGCTCCCAGTGCAATTATTCCTCTAGCAATAATATCATCTGTAACGCTTGTCATTGGGGTAGTATTCTACCTATTCAAGAAGTTGCGGTGAATGCCCACCTCGGGCAATCCAATCCCTGTTCACGTAGGAGAGAATCAATGGTTTCAGCAAGTTCCATTATTCCAGATTTCTTTAGAGCCGACGCCACAATCACAGTTGGCTCTGAAGCTGGGACTACCTCTCTGAGTTTGTCCATTAAAAATTCTAATTCGTAGGCAAGCTCTCGTTTCTTCACTTTGTCACTTTTATTAGCCAGTATAATCACTTGAGGTGAGATCTCAGACAGAAAGCCATAGAATTCCACATCTATAGGAATTTCACCTCTTGATGACCACCGTTCAAATATTACTCTGAAAAGGGATAGATCGATAATCAAGACTGACAATGCCAATTGATCACTCCACGACTCCAATTTCTGAACAATGCTGATCTTTGTTTCTTCAATAGTTGTCTTACTCTGTCCTGACATATATCCAAAACCAGGTATGTCCACAATCGTGATGGGGCCAAAATCAATCAATAATTCCCAACGAGTGCTACCGGGTTTCTTTCCCACACGAACTTTCCTACCAGTAAGAGCACGAATTGTGCTACTTTTTCCAACATTGCTCCTTCCAGCAAACACAATCATTGGTTTCCTCGATTTACCAGTATTGTCGAGTTCTTTCATACTGAAGCTCTCCCTTGGCTATTTCTCTCAAGACTTCAAGCCGATCTTTCAATCCTGGCCTTAAAATCCGTGCAGCAGTTTTTGATCCAATACCTCGGCCTGCTAAAACCATCAACGCAGTCTTTCCATATCTAGACACGAGTTCCGCAGTGAGTGCAGCAGCCCTTAGTTCCCTGTCTTCATTCTTTGTGAGTTTTTCTCCACGTTTCCGCTTGGCAAAAAACTTTGGAACATCATTCTTTGCCGGTGATATTGCAGCAATCATTGTAGAATCACATATTGGACATGTGACCTTATCTTCCAGCGTTGACAGAGTTCGAACAGAATTCCAATGTGACTCGGCCATGCAAATCAGTCTAAATTTCGTAGAAAGAAGACGTTCCTCCATCATTCGAAGCACCTCGTCTTCATCAGTTATCTCTCCCATGACTTCAAATCTTGTCTTTTCTTCAATAATTAGCCGCGCTAGAGGTGATGGATTTGCAGTCTTTACAATGTGAATGTCAAGTTTTCCTTCTGAATATCTGTCAAATATATCCATGATACGTGACTCGTCCATCTTGTCATCCAAGACCTCTCTCATAGCTTCCTGGAATACAGGTGAATTCTCAAATGATTTGATTAAATATTTGACAGGAATCTCCTTGGATTTTGCATCCCTACGTACTACATCCATTCTTCGAGCCACATGAATAAAACGTGATGCAAAATTCTGAGTATGTTTCACTGCTAACCGGAGAATAACCGAAACTTGTTGTCCATTATATTCCTGTAGAACATCTATAATCCATTTTGGATCTATCCGCTTACCCGCTGTGAAAAGGATCCGATACGGATCCCTCTCAACAGCCACCTCGACTCCAAAACGTGTTGTTAGAAGGGATGCGATAACTATCCCTAAGGTTTCGTTGGCTTTAGTTCCAAGAGGAGCATGTAAAACCAACCCCGAATCGAATTCCTCCACAATGAACAAATTTTCAGAGGGAAGCTTCCCTAGGATATCTTTGCTTGTATTCAAAGTTTCAATCAGGTGATGATGTGCCTCCTCTGAAATACCATATTCTTGGATTAACCACTTACCCACTACTTTTGGGTCCATATCCACTATCGAGTTCCACATCTTTGCTACTTCCGATGCGACCTCAAATGGAACCGGAATCATCTCTCCCACCCATCGAGGGGCTTCACTATCTGTACTTGAGGCTGGCGCACATAACACCTCCCCAGTCACATCATCAATAGTGATTACATTCCAAGGCCTACCCCTGATTACAAAAACTGAACCTGGTTCAATATTGGATGAAACAAAGTCTTCATCAAGCACCCCAATAGAAGCACGAGTGGTCATATCAACTGCATTAACTTGTTGTACATCAGGAATGGTGCTTAACCGGTCATAGTAAAATATGCGCGTTCTTGCTCCTCTCGTGACCTCAGAGCGATCAGTTTCTAGAATCTTTCGACCTTCAAGAAAATCAAGAAGTTGATTCAGTTCATCACAAGTAACTTCTGCAAATGGGTATGCTAAATTGATAATCTCTAACAGTTCATTCCTTTCAATCTGGTTAGCATCTAATAGTATTCCTGCAATCTGATGGCTAAGGACATCCCACGACTTCAGAGGTATTTTCGCATCCTCAACCTTGTTTTGTTTTGCACGTCTGAGAATTACTCCTGACTCGGTGATATCATCAAGATTCACTGTGGCTATAATAACTCCCTTCGAGGTCTTCCCCACACCATGGCCTGATCGACCACTTCTTTGTAGTAGTCTAGAAACCTCCCTTGGTGAAGAATATTGAACCACCAGGTCGGTCTGTCCAATGTCAATCCCGAGCTCAAGACTCGAAGTTGCAATAATGGCTTTCGACACTCCAATCTTGAGTCGATCTTCCGCAGAAAGTCGTACAGTTTTAGATAATGAGCCATGATGCACATCAAACTCATAGGGTGGCTTGATAGACCGCATCTTTGCTCCTAAAACCTCAGAGAATGACCTTGTGTTT
>PJET01000213.1 GCA_002825515.1 Candidatus Thorarchaeota archaeon MP11T_1
ACTTGGTCTTTGGTTTACCTCCTTTCACAGGTTTTACAACAGACTTTCCGATTGTCCAATCTATCATAGAACTTTGTCAAAAAAGGTGTACTCCTGACATAAGAATAGCTGAGGGTTCGGGTAGTATTAACACAAAACTTGCCTATAGAATAAGTGGATATACAGAATTGACTGAGAAATATGATGTGAAATTAATTGACTTGAATGAAAGTCCAACCACAAATGTGCCAGTCCCATCAGGTCAGGCGGTTAAAGAGTTGCATGTTCCGAGAGTCATTCTTGATTGCGACGTCTTAATTAATGTACCAAAGCTCAAACTGTATAGACATATTCCAGGAAAAAGCGATTGGGCTAGCTTGGCGGTCAAGAATCTTATGGGAGCTCTCCCCGGAGAGGGGGAATACTCAGATACTCGGCCTCAAGGGTTTTGTCTGGAACTTTCCCAAGAATTCTTGACAGCGAGAGGGAAGTATTACCATTCTTCTTATCGCCAATGGTGGAAGCCCAGTGGGGAAAAAAGGCGGATCCACGAGAATTTAGCACAAGGTTTAGCAGACATTCATAGCGTAATCAAGCCAACGCTCAATGTTATTGATGCAATAATTGTGAGCAATGATGTAGATATGACGAATACAATGGGTCAGGAACCATTCGATCTCAACACAATCCTTGCTAGTCAGGACCCGCTCGCTCTTGATTGTATCGCTACAAGAATAGGAGGACTAGATCCGTTCAACATATCATATCTCAAGCAGGCGGCTGAAAGGGGCTTGGGTGAGTCAGACTCTAACAGTATTCAAACGTTTGGAACTCCACTAGCCACAATAATCACGACATGGGAAAAGGGATTGGCTGTTCGAGTATATCTAGAGGAAGATTGAAGAATTTAAAAAACGAGAGGGGGGTTTTCACCCCCTAGTCTGATGTTGTTTCAGACTTTCACTCCGGCTCATACTTGAAGCTAAGTGAGACTCGCGCACGATAAGCAGCGATTTTGCCATTTTCAATCTTCACATCGAGGTCTTTGACCTCAGCAATCCGAAGATCTCGAAGACTTGAAGATGCTCTAGCGATAACACTGCTTACAGCATCTTCCCAACTTTTTGTGCTTGTCCCAACTAGGTCGATTATCTTGTAGACACTTTCATCCATTAGAGAACATCCTCCATTATGGTAGTAATACCACATTGGATTCCTTGGACAAAAGCGTTGCCTTGTTTCTTTATTCCTTCCTTCCAATGAGGTAAATTACCGATGCTGCAGAGGATCCTTCAGCTTTGACTTTTTCCTTGAGCAACTCTGCCTCTGCTTTGATTTCTTGATAGGATGGGTGCTTACGAACTCTAGATAATGTTTCATCAATTTGCTTCAGCACTGAGTCAATTTGATCAGAGCGTTTCGGGTCTGCGCAATCATGCGCATCATCACAAAACAGGCATTTGACGGACCAAGAGGACTCGATAACTTCTACTTCACTCATTCCAAGTCTATTAACCATTTTTTTCAATCTCTGCCTAGTCAAAGTCTCGAAATGGGGAATACCCAATAAAGAGTCAACTTTCACATCCAAATGATGAACAAGTTTGTCAACCTGTTGAGCAGGGGTTTGTTGTCCATCAGAGTACATCTCCTGTATGATTAAATGACCCCCAGGCCTCAACACTCGATACATCTCAGATATTACAACGTCAATATTCTCTAAGTGATGGATGACGTACGAGCTGCATACGGTGTCGAATTGATTCTCCTGAAAAGTCAAGATTTCAGCATTCATCTCCATGAAATTTACATCTTCATCTCTAAAATTCTCTCTAGCTTTCGTCAGATTGTCTTCTGATATGTCGATTCCTGTGAAAGACTTGTAGTCCTTTAGAGTTTTCATTAGGACTCTGATGAAGTTACCCTCTTCTGTCCCAACATCTAGAACATCGCCTCCAGATATGGTCCCAAGTTTTTTTCTGACTTTGATTGCACCGGACCTTCTAAGTTCGTCAGGTAGATTATCGATCAACTCAAGATACCCCACATGATTTTCTTACTATGGAGCTGTATGTTGAAGAATTGCTTGAAGTATCTGTGGTACTACCTCAATTGGGAAGCTATGTCCCATTCCTTCTATAATGAGTAACTTTGCATCGGGTATGCTTTTTGCTGTATCTTTTCCTCCTTCAACTGGAATCAGTGGATCTATACTACCGTGGATAACGAGGGTTGGAATCTCCACCTCGGCTAATGCTTCATTTCGACTCCCAGATGCAAGAATAGCCCCCAATTGTCTTGAAAATCCCGGCGGATGATAGCATCTATCGTAAGAACGTTCAGAATAGTTACGGACATACTCCTCATTCAAAGGGTAGTAGGACCCATGTAGAACCTTCGCAGCTTTTAGCTGACTAGTGATATATTCAATCCGATTTGAAGCAGGGGGTGCAAGTAGAACTTCCATGGCTTCGGGCGTCGCTTGTGGCAATTTAGGATTGCCAGTTGAAGACATAATTGAAGTCAGGGTCCTTACTCGTTCGGGATAGTGAATAGCCATAGTCTGGGCAATCATTCCACCCATTGAAACACCTACAATGTCAGCTGCTTTAATTCTAAGTGTATCAAGCAGGCCTACAGCGTCAGCAGTCATGTCCTTCAATTTGTATGGCACATTGACCTTTTGACCCTGGATGAGTGACATAATACTGGGAGTGCCAGCCTCATCAAACTTTGTTGACAGTCCCACATCACGATTGTCAAAACGAATCACCCAACGACCTTGTGATGCGATTGCTTGGCAGAAAGCGTCGTCCCACCGAATCATTTGAGCACCTAGTCCCATAATGAGTAGCATAGGTGGGTCTGAGGGGTTTCCAAATGTATCATAGACGATCTCGACGTTTCCAACCTTCACAGCTTTCTCTCCACTATATGGTGCTGTATTCATTATTAGCTCCTCCAACTAACCTAATAGATAGAGAGTTTTCGTATCCTATCTGTCTTTCCACTCATAAAAACCGCATTCTTTCTTGATTTTCAATCTATGATTCTATAGCTCTGTGACCTTGAGACTTTTTTTGGCTAAAACCTGACAAGCTGACTTTGTGAATAGTACGGGAGTCCCCTATCTAAATCCAATTTCATCCTCTGGGGCAATGGACTAAATTGAACAAATCATCAGCTGGGCAAGCCCAAAGACATAGTCGGAATCTGTCCAGTAGGCAATGGATTTGTATTCATTATTATTTGGCATTCATGACTCTGACACGATGTTCACCACTTGTGACTAAAGAATGTGTAGGTTCATAGCTGTCTTTATTTACGTTTGAAATAATACAAAGTAAAAGGTCTGACCCTCAAGGAGTCGGGCTAATATGAAAAATCCGTCGATTGAAACCTACTTAATTATTGGACTTATTCTAGTAGTTTTATTTGGTACAATCCCATTTCGACAAGTGATCGAGGTTACTAGAGATTCAGAGTATGCTTCTGAAAATCAGAATTATATTGAAGCCAGCTTTGGTGGTCCAAGAGTCACATGGGTCAAAGTGGTGTGCAACAGAACAGCTGAGATACGATTCATGTACCAGAGTGGTGTCTGGGTTTCAACAAAGAGTGTTATCCTAGCCTCGTATAGATCAAGTTCTGCAAGTTTCAATTTCAATGCAGAACATGCAACCAATATGGTCGAAGTCATCTCAGATGGACCGATTCTTGTTCGAATAGTTTACACATATCTTGTTGAAACTGAATCGAGCCTCTTTAACAGTCTTCTATACACGCTTGGAATTAAGTAGTGGAGGCATATCCTTCCAAGTTCAGCTTTCTTCGATTGGTTTCACCCGGGATTCCACATCCACCCCATCATTCTCAGCTATTCTGAGGAGTAGCGGAATGAGCGAAAGGTCAATGGACACAAGATAGGCCAATTTTTTTTGAGTATATACCCTCGCACCAGCTGTCAGTAATTCCCAGAGTCGTCTGTATGAATATTTCAATTTATGATATTCATTCTTCAGCATGCTGAATCCATTAGGGCTGTCAAGAGCATCTCTGATAATTTGTTCAAAGTGAGTTGTATCAATCGCTATGCCCTCTGAAATGAAAGTTCCATACTGAAGATCATAAATTGTTGGTCTCATTCCGGTCACATAATCAAGGTCATCAAATGTAATAACAAAGGATGAGGGTTTTTCATCTATGAATAGAGAATCAATCTGGTCCTTTACAACTCTTCCAATGCTTTTGTTAGTGTGAATCAGATATAGAGAGTTTCCAGCAATGAGTTGTGCAGATATATGTGCAAAAGCTTTGATTGCTATTTCTTGTTTTTCACCAAAAGAGCTGATTATTGTGCCTAAGTCAATGATGTCCTCTTTTACTGAGGTGGTTTCTTCACTTTCCAGGGATGCTCCCTCATTCACCTGGACGAGGGAGGGATACTCAACACCTCTGGCCTTGAGATTCATATCTAGGTAAACGAGTATTGCATGCTGAGGAGTCCCATGGACTGAAATAACAGAGATGAGACCAGTTTGCGCCTTCTCAATATCATCTTCTGTAATCTCTAGAGGGACGTTCTCCTTACAAATATTGCAGAATACATATACTTCAGAAGGCTCACCTTCAGCCATTTTGTTTCAACCTAACTAGTTCCTAACACTAAATAGAATCTGTATGTTATCAACGATTCTCGTACTATTTTAGTGAGAATATTATCTCGGAAGACTAGTTCTTGCTAACTTTTAATTTTCAATTTGAAGACTTTCTCAAACTTATTCAACTTTGGGGCAATTACTACACGACAATATCCCTGATTTGGATTATTCCGGTAGTAGTTCTGATGATAGTCTTCTGCTGGATAGAATTCATCAAATGGTACAATCTCAGTCACAATCGGATTCTTCCAAGTTCCGCCTTTATCGAGTTCAGCTTTTACTCTTTCTGCGGCTTTCCTCTGCTCCTCTGTGTGATAAAAGATTACAGAACGATATTGAGTTCCAATATCATTGCCTTGACGATTCAAGGTAGTTGGATCATGTGTATTAAAGAAGACTTCAAGTAACTCCTCAAAAGAGATTTGGTCTGGGTCAAACTGAATCTGGCAAACTTCTGCGTGTCCTGTTCGGCCGGTTGTCACTTGTTCATATGTAGGGTTCTTTACATGGCCGCCGGAGTATCCAGACACAACAGATGAAATACCTTTCAGCTGTTGAAATACCGCTTCTGTACACCAGAAGCAACCGGAGCCAAATGTTGTAGTTTCCATAGACTATGTTTCACTTTAATACTAATCAACTAGTGGAAAGAGGAAATAACAATATTTCATTACTCCTTGATGCCCACTATCAAAATTTCCTTGTCGAAACCAGGCTCAATGAATTCAACTGAAAATCCGTTCTCTTGTAGGAGATTCTTGAATGTGCCTCTAGAGAACACACCCATCGGGCTTGGATCTATAAAGTGCTCAGTACCATGTTCTCGTGTTGAAATTAGAAAGTGGAAATCAAGATACGCAACATTCCCTTCTCTTCTACCGACATTACTCCTAGCAATTTTGATGTCGGGAAGATTCAGGCAGTTTAACCCCATTCCTTTCTCGCGATACGTTTCTTCAATAAATAATGGCTCAATAATGATGACTCCTCCTGAAGTAGTATGTTTTGAAAAGGACTGGATGGTATGCTGAAGTTCTTCTTTAGTTGTAAGATATGTTATCGAACCAAAGAGGCAAATTATCACATCGAAAACTTGGTTCAGGTCCATGGAAACCATATTACCTTGTACAAAGCTAGTATCAGGACACTTCTCACGTGCAACCGATAGCATTTCTTCACTGATATCAAAACCCATTACTTGATACCTATCTTTTAGGTGCATGATGTGAGTACCAGTTCCACAAGCAACATCTAGTAATCTATTTCCAGTTGTTTGCTTATACTTTTGGATGATGTCATGAAGCCTATTGGCTGCACCCTCATAGTCTATATTGGCATACATCTGATCGTAGTATTTCGCCAATCTGGAATAAAAATCGCCCATAATTTTGATAGACTTCTACTTTGAGATAAATGAAACGTATCTAGAATGGATAAGGTTTTCACTTCGTCTATTGTTCGTTTTGATATGTTTCCCAATCTCGATACACTAAGACTCCTAGTAGAAAATCTCAATGTTGGAATCTGTGTGCTAGATAAAGATGATAAAATCGTTATATTCAATCGTAAGGTAGCTGAACAACTCCAACAAGAAGAAGACAGAATCAATTCATCCATATTAAGATGCCATCCTGAACGTGCAGAACCAGGTGTTCTTAAGATGATTGGTGAGTTAAAGAGGGGAGAGTTAGAGAAGTATGAGGGATGGGTTCATTTCATTGGAAGACAGTTCTATGAGTATATCTATGCAATTCGTGATGCCAAAGGAAATCACCTTGCAACAGTGATGGAACTGCATGATGCCGCTGAAAAAGCAGAATACCTCAAGATTGCAGAGGGGTGGGAGCCGCCGCCAGAACATGGAAGAGGAGAGAGTTCACCAAGAAGTCCATTTCCATAGGTTATTCAAATGCGTTACCTTCGATTCTGTTAACTCTGAGGTTTAGTAGAATTCGGAGCAGATATACAAAGAAACCAAGGAAGCCAAGAGAGAAGCACAGATTATAGACTAAATCACCTGCTATAAGACCAACAAACGGATTTCCAATAATAGGAAAGAAGGGATTCATTTCCATGTAAAGGAAGGCGTCTAGAAAGACATGAGAGTATGTACCTATGATACTAGCAGGTATGATGTGTCGAAAAGACGACTCTTGTTTTAGTCCGAAGAACGATACAAGCATATTGAAGTGTTTTCTAAATGGGTACATCCCAATTGAAAGAAGTATTGCAACAATTGTCGCTCCAAGATATGTATGGAAAAAAGCATGGAGTGGAATTTGTAGATTAAACAATATGACAGCAAGAGGTTCAAGGTCCAAAATTACACTTGCTACCATTAATGTAGTAATATCGACAAGAGGAAAAAGAAGGACCCCAATAAGTAG
>PJET01000214.1 GCA_002825515.1 Candidatus Thorarchaeota archaeon MP11T_1
TGTCTTGTAGTGGGGATGGGGAACCATCTTAATTGCACATTTTGTGATGATACCCATAGAGCCCTGAGATCCCAAGAACAAGCCATCGGGATTTGGACCAACGCCCCAACGATAGAAGGGCTTTGCACCGGGTAGTGCCCATGAACCAGTGTGGAAAATCTCACCGGTCGGGAGAACTATTTCCATGCCCATAATCATGTCAGCTTGTGGACCATAGACGCCAGTCACAAGCGAGAAACCTCGCTCAATGGCGTCCCCAAGTACTGTTGCTGCCGGGGGTGCACCATCGGGGATTGGTGGAGCCCAGTCGGGATATTTGGTTTTAAAAATTCTCCAAGCATCACCAGACCTTACTCCTGGCTCTACAACCATGACTCTATTCTCAGTGTCTACCTCCATTTTGTCCATCCGAGTCATGTCCATGTAGATTCCGCCAGGCTCGATTGCTGGTAATGCAAAGCCTCCACTGAGGCCGCCAGCTGCGGGGGTTACAGGGCTAAGGTTCTCGTTCGCAACGATGAGGATTTTGGATACTTCCTCAGCATTTGCAGGTCTTACAATAACCTCCGGAACGACAGCCTCGAGGCCCATAATCCCTCGAGCCATATAGCTGTGACGAAGTGGTTCACTAGTGGTGACATACTGCTCGCCGCATATTGCAGTGAGTTTCTTGACCACCTCGTCAGTGACCTTGTTGTACTCTACCAAATGACTAATCCTCCATCTTCAGCCATAAGGGCTGATTCGTTAATTGTCGAAAGCAAGGCTTTGTTGGAGAAATCCATCATAAATAGGATTCGGCTAATGATATCTTTGAGATACTACTGCGGAGAACAAGATAGATAGGCTTTCACGAGCATACAGTACTGGGAACTAATAAGTGCCAAACAGGACTTCAAGGGAAAAATGGGCAATTTTCGGGTGGGTTTCAGGTCTCATCATTAGCCTTGTTGCATGGACCATTCTAGGTTTTCTCGGAACACAATTTTGGTATAGACTATTTTTGACTGTAACAGCATTTGGTGCGGGTTCAGGAGGGTTGATCCTCTTGATTCTTTTTGTGCAGTTTGAGTATGAAACTTCCAAGAAGAAACAGAAATCCCCATTATTGAAATCATCAGACTCCTCGAAAGAGATCCCTACGGATGATGATCAAACGGTCTTGGAAGCAGAACACTTTGATCTCACAGAAGTCAATCTGGATGAAATCCATAACCTTCACGAAGTCACGAGAATCAACCTCGGACATAATCGACTCAAAACCATCGACCTCTCACCTCTAGCAGGCAGCACTAGCCTGAAGGAATTGATACTCTACATGAATCAACTAGAATCCATCGATCTCTCCCCACTAGCCACCTGCCCAAATTTCGAATATCTCGATCTAACAGACAACAACCTTGTATCAATAGACCTCACACCACTCTCGTCTTGCCTTAAGCTAACCGGTCTGAATATTGGATTAAACAGAACCACGCAGCTCGATCTGAGTCCACTATCGGAATGTAGAGATTTGGAAGTTCTAAATATAGATAGTATGAATCTCAGAGAAATCGATCTCTCTCCTCTAAAAAACTTCGCAAAGTTATGGTTTCTGAAACTGGATGATAATGAGTTCATATCTCTTGACATCACACCTCTGTTTGAATGCGAATCTCTGACTGATTTCCAAATTGACAATATAGAACTCACAACAACACTGAATCGCGAGATTGAGGACTGGCCAAAAGGTGTGAGGAAACATAGGAAGAGATTTCGCAAGAGTTGAATGCGGTATCTCATACTTCATAGATCCTACTACGGATAGGAATTGGCTATTATTGTTATATCTCATTTCGAGAACTAATGTTCCCTTTTGCTTAGATGTTTTATATTAAAAACAAAGTACAGTTGGACTTCGAAAGGGAGTGTTCATAATTGGAGATTGAAGAGTCCTTCCTTTCACGTAGACTAATACTTACGATATTGGTCCTTGAAGCGTTGAACTTGGTGACAGGTCTTGGAAGTTGGTATATCATAGACACCTTTGGAATTGATACATACACTGGTTTTCTATTTCGATTCATAGTGAAGGCCATGTTCCTTCTACTACTTGTCCCATTTGTTCTCATGGTTCCAAGAGGAAAGAGATCCTTCGATGAGTATACTCATGACATTGGATTACGTAATTGTCGACCACTGGTGAAGAATATTGTAATCACAGTTACAACCACAGTCATACTTCTCTTTGGGTTGCTTCTGGCAGCACTTCTCTATGGCGACTTTGTGTTTGATCCGAGTATCATCCACCCTACCAACTCGCCAGCCCTCATAGTTTCTGTAAATGCGGGACTTTGGGAGGAAATATTGTGGCGAGGCATCATTTTGACTATGCTCCTCAAGAGATTCGCTATTCGTCCTGCAATTGCCATTAATACAGTATTGTTCTCAATTGCACATCTATCAAACCTACTAGTGGGCCAGAATCCAATTGTGATGCTAGGTCAATTCATATTCGTACTTATTGGCACACCAGCTCTGGCATACGTCTTCATCAAAACAGAGAGTCTTTGGCCAGGAATATTGATTCATTTTTCAGTAGATGCGTTCGGCCCCATCTTCTATAATACAATGTTACAAGTCGGACCAAACATATTGATCGGGGGCATTTTCATGCTCATGGGATGGTTTGTCGGAAATATACTGACCTTCATCTTCCTCATAGCCTATACAAAAGAGAGAGATCAAATAGAAACGGATTACAAAGAATGAACTGACTGGAGAATTCCATCATATTAGGATTCAGCTACAATTGATACGTAAAAGTGACAAGTTATTACATACGCAATGACAGTTGATTATCAGGTGTGTGGTAGTTTGAAGATTGGAATCCAAATTGAACCTCAGATGGGGTACACCTACGAAGATATAGTAATCCTTGCAAAGGCTGCAGAAGAATCAAATTTCTACAGTTTTACTGTTTCAGATCACTTCTTTGGAAATCCTCAGAGCGTAGAGAAGCAAGCCTATGATGCATGGACACTTCTTGCGTTATTGACTCCTCAGACAGAACGTATTCGCTTGGGAGTAATAGTTAGCTGTCAATCCTATAGAAATCCAGCACAATTAGCCAAGATTGTTGCAACCTTGGATAACGCCTCGAATGGAAGGATAGACTTTGGAATTGGAGCAGGATGGAAGAAATCAGAGTATGAAGCATATGGCTACCCATTTCCTTCCGCCAAGACTAGAGTTCGCCAGCTTAGAGAGGCTATTCAGATTATCAATCTCCTCTGGACAAAAGAGAGACCAAGCTTTGAAGGAGAGTATTATCGCATCAAAGAAACCATGTTCCTACCGAAACCGGTCCAGAAACCCCGTGTTCCCATCTGGGTTGGAAATCAGAAGCTGAAAACTCCGATGATAGAGGAAATTATAGCACGTTATGCAGATGGACTGAACTATGATTCCGAAACACCCGAAGAGTTTGTAGCGAAAAAAGCCCGCATGAGAGAAGCGTGTGATGGAGTTGGGCGTAACTTTGATGAACTGAAATGGTCTCTTTATCTTTCTACATCGGTGATTGGGAAAGATGCTGATGATTTTGAAGCGAAAAAGAAGGAGCTTTTGGATCAACACTGGTTGTTCGAAGAGATAACGGACGACCTAAAACCAAAGGTCCTAGATGTTATGCTTGCAAAGTATGTTTCAGGTACAATAGATTCAGCTGTTGAGGAACTCTCCAAATTCAAGAATGAAGTAGACATCCTCATTCTGGGTCTTCCTATGGTTGGTAATCTTCAGAAGAACGGATTGGACACAATCAAGATACTGAAGAACCATGTAGTACCCAAACTCTAAACTTTTCAATGCATCCAGCATTAGAAGCTCGTAATGGAAATAATAAATGATTTCCAACTATTATGAACTCCGATAAAGCGTATCTCCGATTTTAGAGCCTTATGAGAGTCGATTCGTATCTCATTATTCAAGTATGTTTCATGGTCATTATATAAAGAATCATCGATAGGTCTTCTCAGGTGTTATAATTGAACGCACGCATTGTAGAAACCCCAAAGGGTGAACAGATTGTGCTTAGCACAGTGCCGCCTCAGATCGAGGATGCAATTCTACTCTCATTTGGTAATTCAATAATCGATTTTGAAGCCACCCTATATGAGAAGTTCTTGATAGTTACGAACGGCCTCATTGTTTCCTGCCAGGAGTTCAAAGGACATCTGGAGAATATGGAAGAGAGAGGACTTGTTGTATCAGCAGAATTCTTGGGAAAACGCTGCTGGGCAAGAAATCCTGAGTTGGTCCCCAACTCTGAGTAGCACATGATCAAAATACGATACAGAATAATCGGACTTCATTCTCATCAACGCAAGTATAAATGGCCTTGCGTCTAGTTGAGATAGGGGTTGAAGGTTTGCCGCATGCCATAGACGAGTTTGAGAGATATTGTTTGGGATTACTGGATGAATTGAGTTTGTCAGAGGCAATTTTGGGAAAAATCGATTCAACCGTGAGAGTACTTCGTAATGAGTTGAATGAAGATGCATACCTGAGGGTTCTTCATCTATGGCAGAGCTCGTTTGACTTTTTGGCTGAAAATGGATTTGCTGGACTCGGTACAGACCAACTACTGATGGATGCTTCAAATAATGAAATGAAAGAAACGCTAGAGTCTGATTGGTTGAAACGATTTGATATTGTAGAGTCAGTCACAGCTCATGTTCTCCTTGATGCAGAAGAACGGTTCAGAGAAAATGTGATTGAAACTATTCATGAATCACTTCAAGCTCGGTATGGTGGAGGGGACATAGTTGAATTGTTCAAGGGTTCTTGGGCAAGCTCTATTGAAAAAGACCTAACTACAAAGCCTCATCCATGCAACTTTGTCATGTTTGAGAAGGTAATTCTTACTGACATGCTCTATTCTCCAGTGCTAGATGAAGGACTGACTGAAGAATGGTGGATAGCACCCATGAATACGAGACCCCTAATGTTCTACATCCCACTTACCATTGTTGAGGGTGTCACAGCTCCTAGTGAGTTGTCATACAGGGCAGGGTTTAGGACAAACCGATATGACCTCAAAATGCAGCTGAAAGTCGATGATGTTCTTGAAGAGAATAGACTCCCATATGTCATGAACAGGTTGCGAATGCTGAAACACATGGTTGTTTTCAACGAAGTAGACATCAATATTGCAATTCACAGAGGTGATGACGAATTTGAAGGAGACTTTGTGGATCGGAAATCAAGAATAATTGAACACATCCAACGGCAGAGCAATGCAAAAGACAGTAGAGACTATTCGATTGCTTTGATAATGGAAGGAGAGCCAAGAACGCCTTTGGATATGTTATTGTCTGCTTTTACTTATCGCCATAGGCGATTTTTCTAACCTTTTCTCCTAATATCGGAACACACAATAGAAACCGACTCGAGCCAGTTTCACTTGGTCACGGAAGTAACAGTGATGAAAGCAAAGAAATTGTATCAGACTCTAGACAAGGAGTTTGAGCTTGACAGACTCTGCGAGGATGAATGGAGTTTCTTGGACTTGGGAAATTATATCACTCAAAGCTTCAAAGAAACTCGCAAAGGTCTTGTTTTGGACAATTCTGAGGAGATAGAGAAGGTCTATACTGCTGTCTTTCCTAGTGAACATGTACTAGACCAAATTCTGGCTTCAGGAGAGAGAAATATCCTTCTCTTCACACATCATCCCATGATCTGGGATTCAAGCATCGATGGATTTCCTTTCAAGAACATACCTCAAAAGCATCTTGCAGAACTCAAAGAACAAGCGATTTCGTACTACGCAATTCATGTCCCATTAGACCGTAATGGTCCATACAGCACAGCAACTACCCTCGCACGAACTCTCGGAATTAAACCAGAGAGAGAGTTTTTCGAGTATTATGGCGCATTGGTTGGCATCATAGGTAAGACTGAGTGCAAATCAATAACCGAGTTATCGGAGCAGGTCAAGATAGCAGTAGGTCATCAACTGAAGATATGGAAATATGGTTCAGCAAAGATATCAAATCAGCAGGTTGCTCTTGTTGCTGGAGGAGGTAATTATCCTGAGATTGCTAAGGAGCTTGGCGAAGCTGGTGTTAAGACCTATATCACGGGTGTAACGATGAAGTCGCAGAGTTATGAACCATCTCTAAGGTTTCATGATATATGTCAAGAGCATAAAATCAACGTTATTGCCGCCACTCACTATTCAACAGAGAAATTCGCATGTATTTCTGTTCAGAAGTATTTTGAGTCCCTTGGACTTCCAAGTGAATTTATTGAGGATGAACCTTTATTCTACGATTATGAGTGACTCTTGGGACTTAACCCACATTTCTTCAATCGAAAAAGTATTGAGTTTTAGAAAAAATAAGTATCACAGCTTCCCTGATTTTTTACTATGGAAGGGGAATAGACCTCTTGATATAGAACTGCTTCCGATTGGTAACATTTGGAGGATTTTTTGTCATGTTAGAATGTTGAAATTAGACACTGGATTCTCCAGTCCTATAGAATTGATAATTGTTCCATTCCGTAACTTGAATATTCGTTGGTGGTTTCAGATAGTTTAGAAAGACATGTGCATGAATGGTCCAGATGGGATTCTTTGAAACGCTTGTAAAGAGTCTTTATAAAGGGCATAAAATTGTCGCGTCATTATCGGGAGAGAGATTGAGGAGTTCTAGTTGTACTCCTCTCTACATGAGTGAGAAGAATGCGTTCAAGAGATGTATTGATCGGGGTCCTCGCAATTGCACTATTACTTTGCATTACTACTGGAGGAATGATTGTAGCAGGATATGAAGATGTCACCATTCCTTGTGAAGGTTGTCATGATGTGACCGATGTACTGACCCTTACCTCAAATGCAACAGGTACTGTCGACGTGGTTCTAGGTAAGGAGTTCATTCTAATCGTTGATGCAGCAGGATATACATATCCTGCTG
>PJET01000215.1 GCA_002825515.1 Candidatus Thorarchaeota archaeon MP11T_1
GGAGGGTTATAAGTCATTAAATCTGCGCAACAAATTTTGTCTTTTATACATCATTTTTAGCTAACGTCAGCCTTCGACATTCTCGCAACGCCCATCAGGAAGATCAAAATTCCAATGATAACCAGTGGAGTACTCATAGCAATCATAAAGAGAGGTAGATTTGCTGATTCTGATAAAATTCTAATAGATAGAATAAGTGAACCAAAAACAGCTATAAGGATTAAAAAGATGGATGCGAATGTGTTAATGTAAAAAGCACTACTTCTCTGATTTTCGTATGCCGGGTTGATGGTAGTGACTCCAATACACAATAAAACTGCTCCACATGTAGACCAGTATGCATACGCGATGAGTGAAATCATTTCTAAGATATTAAATCCAAATACCACCGAGGCCGCAATTGATGGTATCAGGGCCATAGGGATAGCAAGAAATAGTGATTCTGTAAGTCGAGCGTATGCAAATTTCTTGGCTCCATGGGGAGCAGACTTCATTATCCATAGCTGATCCTTGGACTCGAGAAAACCAATCCCACCAAAGGTTGCTCCATTTATCATAGAAAGCATGATGCCCAACATTAATACAGTTATCATTAGAAGAACCCAGCGAAAGTCTGCTGGAATCTCTTCAGGTGCTGAACCTAAACTGTATCTCATTATTATTGGAAACAGTATTGAAATTACCATGCCATAAAGGAGTCTTGAAACATTTTGCATTTTCCTAGTAAATTCCTTAATAGAGTTCACTACTAATATACCAAATGGACCTGGGAATACTCTTCTTAATCCCTTTAGAATGACATTATCCTTTCCAACTGTGGTAATTTTCTCTGTACGAGGTCCTGCACCAAATGTGAAGATTCTATCTGCGGATCTAAATGCAAAAAGAACAATGAGTCCTGTAAAAGCAAGAAGCAAGAGGAAATCAGCGATTGCTTCAATTTTTAGAATACTTAGGAAAGCAGTTGAGGGTATTCCTATGCCATTGAAGATAATGATACTCCAAGATATAATATCAGCTCCCCAAGTGAAAGGGAAAAAGAGGAATACGTCCATCCCAAGGAACGCAGACATTGAGTCCGCGAAGTACATCAATCCATACATTGGAAGGAGAACCACCACAGCAACAACCATTGCAAGAGCTTTTGCAATATCATTCCCTCTGGAAGATTCACCTAGTTTGGCTTGAATTGCTGTAGATATCAAAGTCGACAGAAATAATGTGCTTATTGCTACGAAGAAGATAGTCAGATACATGATAATTTGACCTAGAATTCCAACTTGAAAGAATAAAGCGAAGGGGGAGAGCACTAGAGGTGCCGCATATAATACAAGGAGTCCATAGACTGGCAACTTCCCCAAGAACATACCAAACATCATTTCACGCGTGCTCACATTATTGCTTAGCATAATCTCCCACTGACCTATCCGTATCTCCTGAAGAGCATATGAGATTGGATAAATGAGGAAAATGATCCAAACAAAGAGCATTGCTGAACGCATTAGACTTGGGAAGCTCCCTAGGAATAGCATTTCAATCTCGGTACCTAGACTATCTAGAATCGATGTCATGAAGGTGGGCACAATGAATAACGCCCAAATTATTCCGAATATTAGAAATAATAAGCTCGCTATATTTCTCACACGACGCATTTTTGATGTTTGTACGAAGAACTCAGTTTTTGCTATTGCTAACCACTTTCTGGTCAGACCTAATCCCTCCAGCTGAGAAGTCTGGTTCGATCCACCTCTCCGCCAACAATTTTGAGGTAAGCGTCTTCGAGGTCTTTTGCTCCAACATTATTGATTATCTCGTCTGGAGATCCAAGAGTATTAAGAATGCCTTCATTCAAGATGCCAATTATCTCACAAACATCCTCCGCAAAATCGGTCATATGTGTACAAATGAAAAATGTAGTATCCATCTCTTTTGCCATTGCAATGATGATCTCTTTAACAAGAGCACTGGCTGCAGGGTCAAGTCTTGAGGTAGGTTCATCGAGGAAAACAAGTTGAGGTTCATGTAAAACGGTAGAAGCAACTAACACTTTCTGTTTCATCCCACTGCTATAACTCTCAAGTAAGTCGTTTTGTCTTCCCTCAAGACCCATCAACCTAAGAAGACTATCTATTCGTTTATCCAATATTTTCCCACTCAAATCGTTGAGAGCACCAATGAATTCAAGAAACTCCACCGCTGAGAGTTTTGAATATAGACCAGGGGTTTCTGGAAGAAGACCTGTTACTGATTTTATCTCATTCCGCTGAGTGCTAACATCAAACCCACAGACCGTGGCACTTCCACTAGTCTGTTTCAGAAGGCCTGACAAGATGCGGACTGTTGTAGTTTTCCCAGCTCCATTTGGTCCCAAAAATCCAAACACACTTCCTTTATTGACTGTTAGATTCAAATCTTTTAACGCCACTATTGAACCAAAATTCTTTGACAATCCCTTCGTTTGAATATCAATACCATCCGACACCAAACATCCCCGATATTACACTTCATTTTGTAGTAATATGAATTTAATCAAATGCGTAGAATTTAGGATTCTAATCATATTATTCAATTGGGAATCACTTACCTTGAAAATAAAATGAAGTAGGAGGAGAGAGTATGTTTCAATCTCTCCTCTCGCTGAATCGGGATTTGATTACTAGCTCCAATTATATCTTAGAGTCAAGTCAATATCTACAGTCCACACATCGGTTTTAAAACTAGCATCAAACCAAATGACCCAAACATAAGTTGAAGGCTCGTTGTTAAGGTCAAACCAACCATAGGCAGTGGTCGTATAATCTCCTTCCTGAACAAGATAGGGATCAACATCTCCCCAGGTTGGTAATGAATCAAATGTTGTTATGTCAATCTCATATATCGCAAAATGTATCGTCACAGTAACCGCATCTACACCCGTATCATCAACACTGATGTCGAAGAGAACATCTGGAGCCGTGGATGTTTGTGTCTCGGAGCTATAGACGTCGAATTCATTATAGTAGAAACTAGTAAACAATGGAGGGTCTATATTGTTATAGCTTGCTAAAGACCTTTCATCATAGGACGTTCCGCCATTGCCCCAATTGAAAAAGTTCCAGAAACTTCCAACAAAAACAACCGCGATGATAATAATTCCAATAATAAAAATCACACAAATAATTGCGCCCCACTTGCAACAGTCTGATGATGTTGAACTCTTGGGTGCCTGCTGATACGGCTCAGCACCTGGCATAGGGATCTCGGTCATGGTTTTCCACTTACGAGTTGATGATTCTGCTGCTTATTTTAATTTCGCTGAGATATTGACACCAATCACTCCCATGGTTATAATTAAATTCAACATGCTCCTTTATGTTAATCATGCCGAGAAAAATAGTAGAACGAATCTTTAGGGAACTCCAAGACCTTAGCAAAAGTGAGAGAAAAGAAAAGATTGCTGAATACTTGAAAACTTCGAAATTGGACTTTATTGGAGTTGAACTACCTGATATTCATAGAACTGTAAATCAAAATATTAAAGGATTGAAAGTGGATGAACTCCCTGAGGTTATGAAGGGTCTCTGGGAGATTAGAACATTTGAATCCCGACTTGCAGCAATAGATGTTTTGAAAGTATATGCAAAGAAAGGATCTGTAGAAATTGCATTAGACTTTGCAGACCGGTGGATTGATGTTGCTGACACTTGGGGCATTGTTGATCCTCTATGCTCTCCTACAATTGGTTCGCTGCTACTTCGCGATGATAAAGTGGAAAAGACTTTGAAATCATGGCGTTCATCTGAAAACTTCTGGAGGCGAAGGGCATCAGTTCTACCTTTTCTCTATCTTACTCTAAAAACTCAGTATAAACCAGAGTATAATGATAAGATACTCGATGCTGTCAGTTCCCACATATCAGACGAGGAATTTTTTGTAGGGAAAGCTGCAGGATGGGTGCTTAGAGAGCTAAGTAAACGAGATCCTAAACTTGTTAGAAGTTATTTTAAAGAGAATAAAGCAAGAATGACAAAACTGGTCATTAGAGAAGGCTCAAAGAAATTGTGATTTGCTAGGACGGTAGGACATTTAGAATCACATTCTTTGCGGATTTAGGTGAAACCTTTTCTAGCGTTATTCTATCAATTTTGTGAAATTCTCTAAATTCATCTAGTCCATTCCCAAGTCTAACTAAACCTTCAGGTTCTTTCCAAAAATCATTTTCAAGGTATAGTGACTTGAGCTCCATTAGGTTATCATTTCGATATACCTTGGCATCAACTCTAGCGACAATATTGTGGCCATCAAGAACTGGAAGCACATGATACCCATACTTACGTTTGTTAGCTGGTACATAGGACTCTAATTTATAGTCAAAATCCCATATTTTGAGCGGATAATGCCGTTCACGGATTATGTTGTCAAATGGACTAAGGAATTTCACTGGCTCATTAATCGCAAGAATCTCTGCCTTCTCCAACCTCATTGTATTCTTACTCAGCATATAGTAATGATCTCGAATACCGTCTATCCTGACTTGCTCCAACTTCCCTTCTCTAACAAGTTCATTCAAGTACCCATCAATCGCAAGCCTCTGATTATTCCAGAGATACTTGGCTGGCCATCGTCCCAAATATGAACGGATATCTTGATAATTGGCTAGTCCCAAAGAACCGAGAGTGGTTTCAACAATAAACTGAGCCAGCTCTGAGTTTTCCATTGGGGTTGAATCTATGTCATTTGGGAGTACCCTCTCTGTCAAATCATAGAACTTCTGAAAATTTTTCCTGAAAGCAATCATGATTTGACCTGTATAATGGAGATACTGCATTGACCTGCTTTCAAGAGATCCACCCCACCCAAGACTCTCGCCCTTGAAATCCGAACTTGACGTTACACCGTTCTTTTTAATGTGCTTGTATACTTCCTTCACAGTATCTTTCATTTTCTCTCCAAATCTTTGGTAGTACCCATTTGTTGTATTTCTACTATGTTCCATCTTTGTAGCATAGAACGGATAGCTTTCAATAGGAATCAAACATAATGAATGTGACCAGTATTCGAAGAGCTTGCCTCTCTTCAATTCCTTCCATACATCTCCTTCTCTATATTGCCTATATCTATTATAGGTAGTCAGGTTATGGCTTCGTGATACCACTGACATTGTATCGATTTGGATACTGTGAATCCTCTTTGCTACTTTAAGAACTGATTTTGATGGATTCTCTGTTCTTAGTCCCTGAACATCTAGGATGAATTTTCTTGCTGCATTGGAAGAGGTTTCTAACATAGCAAACTTCTCACTGGGCTTTTCCTGATAGAATCATCCCTCTTAAAATGTGAGAATCAAAATCGTTCCTCCTCAGACATTGGATATGTTCCCGGATGGTTCAGATTTAGGCGGCTTCAAAAACTGGTTTGTGGGTCGAATCAATAAGAAAAGGGCGAAAGAAAAGGTCATTTTTGATGAGGAAGATCTGGTGAACGTATAGGAGGCGATGTGGAAGAACACTTCATTCGGAATCGAAATCATTGAACTTGATAGGAATACGACCCAACAATTGTTTGAAATTTCTAGAAAACATAATGTAACATTAACTTCCACAATATATGTAGCATTTGTAAAAGCCCGAATCGGTGCAATAGAGCCTTATGACTCTCGTAGTGCGGCAATCTCGAGGAGTTCGGGTGTTGGCTCCCCTCTCATGTTTTGGAGGAGACTTGTTGAAGCGCCCCGCTTCTTAAGTTCGCGTTCCAACCTGTCCATGCAGACCGTGATGTTGATGAGGGCGTTTTTCAAAGTAACAATGCTTAGACGTATCTCATCATCTGTGCATGATGACATATTTCGTGGAACACAACATTTGAAGGAGATCTTTCGTTCTTTCTCTTCACCCACTTTCAATGGATTTTGCACCTCTAGACATTGATTATGTCCAATTATAATCAGTGCATTTGTATTAATTAGGTTATCTTTTCGAAAGGTAAGGTTTGTAACTTTAGAAGATACAAAAGGACACATTTTAAATATCTACATAAATGCGGGGGTTACATATTGAAAATGTTGGTCAATTATTTAGGCTTCTTTCATCTTGATTGTATCTATCCTTTCACTCCCATCTTATCTGATTATTGTTTCGTAATTACGATTTTCGTTCTTGTCCAAAATAGAGAAATTAGTTACCCATTTCCGAGTATCCACTTCCATCAATGAATATTTCATTAGTGCAATTTCTGCATTTCAACCAAACCCTGGTTTCTGCTGACTCGAAAGATATCAAAGCCTTGCAATACGGACATTCGAGTTGGTATTCTCGGAGGATTCGAGGAAAACGTGGGGCAGGATCTAGCTGATACAAATCCCAAAGAATTTCCATCAGCTCCCCTTGAGAGAACACCTCTATTATGAACTCTAAAACTTGTCCTAATTCATTTGAAGAAACATTTCGATTCTCTATGGCGTGCATAATTATATCTACGGTTTTTTTGGCAACTTTGAATTTCATTGTGAGATATGATATCCCCTCTTTTTCGAGAATGCACTCAATGATTAGACCATTAGGAAACTCATATGAACGATGTAGATGCCCATCAGAAGGATCATAGTACTCCTTCATCAGACAGCTATCAATCTTCATCTTTTTCCAAGAATATTGAAGAGCTTCATTTTCCCAATCCTCCATTGTTACTATTGCCTCCCAATTGTTTAGACTGATTGAAAGGATATAATGTTAATTCACGATATCGAGAAGAAACGACCTTTTATTGCCAATTAGTTCTTTCACATTCCCAATCTCGCAAAGCCCTACTTAGCTCACCAATATGCCACATACTATGTCTCATTGTATAGAGAAACTTCGCCAATCGAGAAGGCTGCCATTCTGAAAAGCCATCAGTTTCAAACAAATCATTATCTGTAAATGATCTTAGTTTCTTCGCAAGTCTTGATTCTATTTCATCTATGTATACCATCATGTCATCTTT
>PJET01000084.1 GCA_002825515.1 Candidatus Thorarchaeota archaeon MP11T_1
TAGAGCCTAGTCGCCTTCATAATTGCTGGACGTTGTCTGTGTAATATTAAGTGCATGGATTAGAAATCGTTAACTCCTAAGGTTGGCGCCAATCGCTGTTAATCACAACGTGGGTTCTTGCTATGGCCCGATGGGAAACATTTTATCGGGCGTTCTAGAACCGACGCAATATCTCTTCGGAGTGACGGAATAATGGCAAAGCCCATATCGAAGCCAGTTGTCATAATAGGAGCTGGCATCTCAGGAATGCGTGCCGCACTTGACCTCGCTGAGATGGGTGTCAAGGTGTTCTTAGTTGAGAAAAAGCCCTCAATCGGAGGACACATGTCTCAGCTGGATAAGACCTTCCCCACCTTGGATTGCAGTATGTGTATTCAGGGGCCTTGGATGGTGGATTGTTCACGTCATCCCAATATTGAAATTCTGGCTTACTCAGAAGTGTCTGAAGTCACTGGGAAACAGGGTGATTTCACTGTAAAGGTATTGAAACACACACGTCGCGTTGATGCTGAGAAATGTACCGGATGTGGCGATTGTCAGAGAGTCTGCCCAATAGAAGTACCCAATGAATATGACCTTGGTCTCAAGATGAGAAAGGCTGCTTACATTCCTTTTCCTCAAGCAGTTCCAAATATAGCCACTATTGACATAGAGAACTGCATTCAGTGCATGGTATGCGTAAAGACATGCAAGGCAGAAGCTATTCTCTTTAACATTGCCGATGAAATTCAGGTGATTAATGCAGGTTCTATCATTACAGCAACTGGGTACGAGCTTCTTGATCCTGCTACTGTTCCAGAATATGGCGATGGCCGCTTCCTCAATGTAGTGAGCGCGTTGGAGTATGAGCGTATGGTGTCAGCCAGTGGTCCCACCGGTGGTGTAGTTATGCGGCCTTCTGATGGCCGTGAACCACATCGGATCGCCTTCATTCAATGTGTAGGTTCGAGAGATGTCAATCATTGTTCTTACTGTTCAAAGATATGTTGTACTTACGCAACAAAGGAAGCCATAATCACTAAAGAGCACACACCTGACGTGCATATTGACATTCTGTACAATGACATGCGTGCCTTTGGGAAGGGATTTGAGGAATTTCTCGTTAGAGGTGAAACCGAATACGATATTCAATATGTGAAAGGAATCCCGAGTGAAATCCAAGAAGAATACGGATCAAAGGACCTCATTGTTCGACACAGTGATGCAAAGGGTCATAGCGTTCTCGTGGACAAGTATGACTTGGTAGTTCTGTGCCCTGCAATGGTGCCCTCGTCAGATACCAAGATATTCAAACAGTTAGGCATCAAGACTGACGAGTCTGGATTTGTCCAATCTGATATGAAATCCCTCATGATTTCAGAAACAGGAGTTCCCGGAGTTCACATGTGTGGTGCAGTTCATATGCCCAAAGACATCCCTGATTCTGTTGCTCAGGGAAGTGCTGCCGCGGCACTTGCGGCTTTAGACATATCGATTCCGCTAGGAGAAGAAACTGAAGCTCTGACAGAAGAAGACCTTGAACTTATTGCTGCCGAGCCACGTGTTGGCGTAATCATTTGTTCATGCGGAATCAATATCGCCGGAACGGTAGATGTAGCGGAGGTCACTCAGTACGCAAGCGAACTACCGAATGTTGTCTATTCAGAGAACCTTCTCTATTCGTGCTCATCTGACGCTCAAGTTGTCATCAAGGACGCTATCAAGGAACATAAACTGAATCGATTGGTAGTAGCTTCATGTACACCTCGTACGCATGAACCGTTATTCAGAGCTACAATCGAAGAGGCCGGGCTGAATAAGTACTTGTTCGAACTCGCAAACATTCGAGAGCATTGTTCTTGGGTACATCAGGCAGACAAGGATGAAGCAACGGCAAAAGCTATGGACTTAGTTCGCATGTCAGTAGCAAGAGCTCGACTTCTAGAAGCCCAAGAGGAAGCGGTGACCCAGATAGAACCTTCTATCCTCGTTATTGGTGCTGGCGTCGCTGGAATGGCAGCAGCTGAAGTGATTGCACAGAAGGGATTCAATGTTTACCTTGTTGAGAAAGATGACAAGGTGGGTGGGTTCCTAAATGAGCTCACCACAGTCAATTTTGACCATAGACCTGCTTCAGAAATAGTGGCTGATTATGAGAGCAGAATCACAGGGAAAGAGAACAGCCATCTTATGTTGAACTCTGAGATCGTCGAAGCAAAGGGCTCGATAGGTGAATTTGAGGTCGTTATCAAGACCGGGAATAAGAAAGAAACACTGACAGTTGGAATCGTTGTTGTCGCCACCGGAGCTGTGGCTCTAGAGGAGAAAGGTCTCTACGGGCTACATAAACTACCTGAGGTGATGACGGAGGTTGAGTTCAATAGTAGACTTGCTAGTGGTGAAGGGATTGAAGATGGACAAACCTTTGCAGTTATCCACTGTGCTGGCTCTCGTGAAGAAACATCACTTGAAGGCGCCCGTACTTGGTGTTCTGGTATCTGTTGTATGGTGGCTCTAGAACACTCACTTGAGTTACTGGAGAAGTATCCTAACTCACGAGTGTTCCATTTCTACCGTGACTTGCGAGTCTTCTACGATGCTGAAGACATGTACCGAGAGGCTCGAAAGAAGGGAGTGATATTCGTACGATTCGATAGTGATTCGCCCCCATCGGTAAAGAAAGGTAGTGACAAAGCATTGTCTATCACAGTGATGGACCAAGTGTTAGGCGCTGAGTTAAGTATAGACGTAGACCATGCTGTACTGGCCACTGCAATGGTGCCTCGAGAAAACAAAGAGATTTCAGAACTTTTCAAGGTGCCTCTAAACCTATCTGGCTTTTTCATGGAGGCTCATCCTAAATTAAGACCAGTGGACTTCCAGACAGATGGTGTATATGTGGCCGGAACCGCAACAGCTCCTAAGAGCATTGGTGAATCTATAGCTGAAGGCCAAGCTGCCGCCTCAAGAGCGCTCATCCCCCTCATTAGGGGTATACGAAAAGCTGAGGCAATAGTATCTGTTGTAGACCCTGAAATCTGCGTAGGGTGTGGGACTTGTGAAATCAACTGTGCCTATAATGCCATTGAGGTGGTTCCGGGTGATGGTAGTCATGATTATGCTGTAACAAACCCAGTTCTTTGTCAAGGCTGTGGAAAGTGCGGTGCTGGTTGCCCTGCTGGAGCTATCACCATGAAGCACTTCACTGATGATCAGATCATCTCCCAAATTCGCACTGCACTAGAGAACATGCCCGCGAACGACTCCCGGATTCTGACAATACTCTGTAACTGGTGTTCGTATGCAGGAGCAGATAATGCTGGGGTGTCCCGATTCCAGCAACCTTCAGCTGTTAGGGACATTCGAGTTATGTGTACCGGTAGAGTGAGTGTACAACACATCTTGGAGGCGTTCAGACTTGGTGCTGACATGGTTTGGATTTCGGGATGTCACATCGGAGATTGTCATTACGTTGATGGTAACCTCTCATTTGAACGAAGATTTGCTATTGCGAAGAAGATACTTGAGAAAGCTGGACTTGAACCCGAACGGCTCCAGTTCACACATATTAGTGCCAGTGAGGGGTCAATCTGGGCAGAAACTGTGAAGAAGTTCACAGATATCGCAGACAAGCTTGGACCAAGTCCCTTGAGACCAAGGAGGCGTTAAAAGTGACACAGTCTTGGGGTCAATTCAAATCATTTGATGGGAAGAAATTCAAAGCACTGGACGCTGAATTCACAAATGAGGTTTCCAAACTGATTGGAGGAAAAGACCTCACTGCCTGTTTCCAATGTGCCAAGTGTAGTGCTGGATGTCCTGTTTCTGACAAGGTGAATATTCAAATTCATGAAGTCATGCGCATGCTACTCTTTGGATTGAAGGAGGTTCTTGAAACTGATATGGTCTGGTTGTGTTCGACATGTTATACCTGCCAGGAGCGCTGTCCACAGGGTATCGACATCACAGATATCCTGTTTGGTTTGAAAAATATGGCTTTCAGGAAGGGAATCACACCCACAGGGTATGTTGGAGCGCGACAGTCGCTCTACGACACAGGAAGACTCTACGAGCCTACAGATTGGGAACGTGATGATCTCGAGCTGGATCCGGTCCCTGAATTGAACATTGCAGACACAAAGAAGGTGCTGGATAAAATGAGGCTCATGAAACTGGAGGAGGATGAGTAAGATGACTCTAAGTTACGAAGTGTTCCTCGGATGTGCAATCCCAAGTAGGTTCAACAACTATGAATCATCGATGCGCGCGGTCGCGAAGGAGCTAGGTATCAAGCTGATTGATTTTGATGGAGCATCATGTTGTGGAACTGTTGTACTCAAATCAATAGATGAAAACAGCTGGCTTTCTATGTCCGGTCGTAACATCGCACTGGCTGAACAGAGAGGACATGACATAGTCACTCCATGTAATGGTTGCTTTGGTTCTCTGAAAGACACTGACCATGTGCTCCACGATGATGAAACCTATAGAAAGAAGGTTAATGCAGCCCTCAAACCTTTGGGTCTAGAGTATACTGGAAAGGTAAAGATTCGCCACTTTGTTGAAGTCCTTTATGACATGAAAGACGAGATAGAGAAGAAGATTGTCAAGCGTCTTGATGGTCTGAGAGTTGCGTTCCATCCTGGTTGTCATCTAATCCGTCCATCAAATGTTGCAGGTTTTGATGACCCTGAATTACCTAGAAAGGTCGATGAGCTGATTGAGCTGACTGGTGCGAAAAGTGTCCATTGGGACATGAAGCTTCGCTGCTGTGGATCCCCTCTTCTCATCGCAAGTGAAGAGGTTGCACTGAAGATACTGCAGGAGAAGATGATATCCGCAAATGGTGCAGGAGCAAACTGCGTCGTCACAAATTGTCCCGCATGCCATACTCAGTTCGATATTCAGCAGTTAGGCCTCAAGGACGATGAAGGCAACTCTCTAGAACTACCTGCATTATTTGTTACGCAAGTCTTGGGTGCAGCAATGGGAATAGCTCCTGAACCTCTTGGATTTGAACTGAACAGAGTTTCCTTGGATTCAATCAATGACATTCTGGGTCTCTAACAGATACTATTGCATTATCCCAACTTACTATCACCATAGAAGAGATTTCCAAGTTTCTTCATCGCATCCCTGACACATTCTCTCTTGCCACTGACCTGAAGATGTCGCTCCCCGTCAAGAGAAATATTTACCATACAGTCCTCAGCAATCTCAGAAACTATCTCTACTGGAATATCCTCAGGTAATTTGATACGGAAAAATCCGACGTCTTTCTCCCGTGGTATGTCAGAGATATGTACCTCTGTGTCTGGTTTATACTCTGCTCTTTTTCCTTTGATTGCTTCGTCGAATCTTGTTTCCCACGAGTTTCTGTATTCAACACCCTCTTTTTCTTCAGCCCAGACCATGAGAGTATCTCGAAGACGCTGGATTTGGATTTCCATTTCTATTTGAAGTCGGTTGTCATCCTCGCATTGAGCTCCAGATTTTATCTCACTCTCAAAGGATCGAAGATACTCTAGGCTCATCTTTGAGTTTCTGAGATCTGCATAGGTCAAATCCGGGATGAACACATCTTTCTCTTTTAGAGCTCCTAACAAGTCATTCAGGACCATCCACCCAGCCAGAAGTCCATCCATTGAGACCATTGTCTCACTCCCTCAACATTTCCTCTGTTTCATCGAGGATGCTCTTTTCACGCCACCATCGAAGGTCACGTGCTCCCGTTGGACAGATGGCACAACATGCACCGCATCCTTCGCAACGCATCTCATCAGTGACGCTCTTCTTGACTCCAGGTTCAACTTCCATCATCGAAACAGCATCATATGGACAAATCTCGGAGTAATGACAGAGATCACATCCGACACAAAGGTCTTGGTCAACTTCAGCTGTAAGTAGTTCAATCTCTACAGTGCCCAAGTTCAGTGGTATAGACGCCTCGCTTGCTGCTCCACGAGCTTGGTTAATCGAGTCACCAATGTTCTTTGCATAGGTCACACCGAGGAATACTCCGGGCACCGTGGTCTCAACTGGTTTGTATTTCATGTGCATTTCTGCAAGAAATCCGTCTTGACCCCGATTGATACCCATTGCCTTTACAAACTCATCAACATCATGCGGCGCCTCAAGCCCTAGAGCCAGCACCACAAGTTCTGACTTTATCCTGAAGGTTTCCTGTGAAAGTGTATCGTGGACGGTGACGATGGCTGAATCGCTATCAGGGTCTTTCTCTACAGTCACTGGCTGTTCGCGGTTCCATTTTAGATAAGCCACACCGTTCTGTCTGTTCTCTCTCCACATCTCCTCCATACCCTTAGCAAATGGACGGATGTGTTCTTTGTAGGCTGAGAATATCTTAGTCTCAGGGAACATCTCTTTCAGCTCATGCTGCATTGCGATTGTGGCTGAACAACACACCCGTGAACAGTATCTGTTACCTTCACCAGGATTCTGTCTTGACCCAACACAGTGAATGAAAATAGGATTCTTTGGTGCCTTCTTGATCTCTCCATTTCTCAGCTTTCTTTCGAGTTCAAGAGTTGATATTACCCCTGGAACCTCACCCCATCCATACTCTCCTTGCTTTGGTTCATAGACATCAGTTCCAACAGTGACTACCATGGCGCCGATTCGATGAACTGTCCGATCTCCGGTTTCAGAGTTCATTAGAGTGATGTCATAATTCCCATACGAACCATCGCGTTCAACAACCTTCGAGTTCAGAAGGACCTGTATGGACTTGTTCTTCTGAATCTTTGCGACTAGTTCATCCACAATGTCCTGTGCTGAATCCATGGCAGGAAACACATGATAGAGCTCGTTCAGTCTGCCACCAAGTTTGTCTTGTTTCTCTACGAGGATTACATCAAATCCCTTACGCGCTATGTCAAGAGCTGCAGTCATGCCCGAAACGCCACCGCCAACGACCATCGAGACTGGTGTGACTTTGA
>PJET01000216.1 GCA_002825515.1 Candidatus Thorarchaeota archaeon MP11T_1
GAAGTCATAGGAATTAAGAAAAGGGATTTTGATATTGTTGATTCAATTTGGAAGTATTGTAATGGAAGTCTATCACTTCGAGAGATTTCAGAAAGAACCGAGATACCAGCACAAAGAATATTGGATGTTCTTCGGACTCTAGGTAATCATGTGCAATGGTTGAAAGAGAGGATGCTTAGTCATGTCAGGTAAAATAGTTTCTATTCATAGTTTCAGGGGCGGTACTGGAAAATCCAACATAGCAGCGAATCTAGCTGCCGCGGCAGCATTAGATGGAAAACGAGTGGCTGTAATGGACACAGATATGGCATCACCCGGAATCCATGTCATCTTTGGCATGGGGCGGGAGAAGATGAAATATACTCTGAATGACTACCTCAGAGGTTCATGTGATATCACTGATGCCTGTGTAGACCTTACGGAAAGACTGAGCATCAAAAGAGGCAAGCTATTCCTAATTCCTAGTTCAATGGCAGCAACTGATATCACAAGAATTCTTCGAGAAGGCTATGAGGTTGGAGATCTCAAGAAAGGATTTACAGATGTCATCAAGAAGAAAGATCTGGACTACTTAATCATCGATACACATCCAGGATTAGATAGAGAAACACTACTTTCGATGGCTACTGCTGATTACCTATTCGTGGTTGCTAGAATTGATGAACAAGATTTACTGGGCACAGCTGCAACACTGAGTGTTGCTAGAAAGTTGCAGGTGCCAGATATTAGGATAATTATCAACAAGAAGCCAGGAATCTATGAGAATAAGGCAATCATCTCAGAGGTTGAACAGAAATTCAAGACGACTGTAGCAACAATCATCCCACTACTTCCACTTCTAATAGAGGCAGGAAGTCGATATGTTGTGACTCTTAGACATCCAGATAGCGAATTCACGAAGAACATAGATGAGATATACCGCTTGATGAAATGATGCGCTGAGATTTTCATCATCCTATAAATCTCGGGATGTAGATAATAGCTAAAGCTAGAAGAAGGAGTATTAGACACACCACTAGAATAAGTGGGAGTAGTAGTTCAGATGATGTATCATTCTCTATCCCCAATGTGTTTCACTCTGTTCACATTATGTATATGAAACTATATCAAATTGGTCCTAAGCAAAACACTTCTATCTGATTTTGGTACAGATATTCAATTATCTTGAGGTGTGTCTTGAATGGAAATCGATGTTAGATTAGCAAAAGCACAAGACAGATCTTTAATCGAAGAGTTCTATGTTCGAGAGGGAAAAAGTTTCCAGCAATTAATTCTTCATTCAGCAGCTACTCCAGTTGGTGCAAGTAGCGAGACTATGTTTGTTATAGCGGTTATTAGAGGGATGGTTGTTGCAGCACTTAAACTCGATATCGCTAAAGACCCAGCTCTGGGTCGTATTGGATTCATTAGACATTTCGAAATCGAGGATGAACTTGAAAAAACAGATCTCGGTAGTAAAATGTTAGAGAAAACCAGTGTGATCGCAGTTGAAAAAGGTCTTAGAGCACTAGATGCGGTGTTTGATGTATCTAGAGCTGACCTTTTTGATCTATATGAAGAATCTGGATTCAGGGAAGAACGTAAAGAAGTGTACCTACGTAAGGCTTTCAGACCTGGAGTCTTTGAATGATTTTTTATTTAACCAATTGATTTAATCCAAGTTTCTTTATGGTTTCCTTGGTGGGAATTCCATCACTACTCCAGCCTCGGAGTTCATAATATGAGTCAAGACTCTTTTCAAAATCATCCTTTGTGATAAATGAGGCCATGCCTTTTGAAGGACCAATTGTTTCATGCTCCCAAAATCGAGGAGGCAAGATATCATCACTACGTGTTATTCCCTCATTGATATTGAACAACCGAATAAGAGTTTCAACTCGCTGACCGAATTTTGAAATTTTATCGTCATCAAAGTTGAGTCCTGTCGCACTATTTAACATCTGAATCTTCTCAGATCTTGTCAAAGGAAAATGCCATGTAAAATGACAGACAACTAGTGAGTCTGTGAGAATCTTTGTGTCCCTTTCAACGACCATCGATTGAACCACGTCAAGAGCTGATTTATCTGGCTTTTCAGTTGTCTGCGGCCACCCTCGAAGATGACTTGCTCCAACATCTGCTGTTGCATAAGAAAGGCCTAAACCTCTTCGTCCTCTTGGATCCCAGGCTGCAATTTCTAATCCCTTCACATGAACCGCGAGTTTATCGCTATCACGACCAAGTTCTTGTGCAGCAATTCGAACTCCTTTCGCCAAAACTTCGCCGATTCCTTTCTTGAATGCAATCATTCTCATTAATTCAAGAGCAGCTTTACTATCACCGAATCGTAGAGGGAATCCAATTTCATTTTCATCAAGAATGCCTGTTTCAAATGCATCCATAGCAAAACCAATTGCAGCTCCAACACTGATTGTATCAAGACCAAGATCATCAGCAAGATATGCTAATTTGAAAACAGATTGTGCATTATTGATGCCGAGATTTCCACCACAAAGTCCAAACGTTTCATATTCAGGAGTAGATTCAACATCAATCTCAGGATTACTGGGATCTTTGGTCTTGTATGAATGAGTACACCGAATAATACAATGAGGACATGATAGATGATTACCAACTATCCATTGTTTCATTTGATCAGGCGTTAGAGACTCATATCCTTCAAAATAGGTATTTTGCCAGTTCCGAGTTGGAAATTGACCTCGTTCATTTGCTACCTCCACAAGTGTAGCTGTACCGTAATCCTTGAAGTCATAATCGACCTTATCGTTCCATTTCTTAGTAACCGCTTTTCGAATTTCGCCAAAAGTAGCAGGATCAGCGGTAGTCAGTTTTTTAGTCCCTCTAACTACTACTCCTTTGAGATTCTTTGAACCAAGAACAGCTCCAACTCCCCCACGGCCAGTTTGATGAGCAAACTCGCAACAACCAGTCGCTGTTAGGACCAAATTCTCACCTGCTGGACCTATGACGTAGACTGCTGAACCCTGAGGTGAAGTTTCATGTAGCAAACGAGTAGTTTCTTGAGTCCCTTTGCCCCAAAGGTGCTGGGCATCTTTAAAACTCACATTATCATCTTCAACTAATATTGTGACCACTGTTTCTGATTTCCCAAAAATAGCTAAAGCATCATATCCAGCATTTTTTATCTCACGACCCAATGGTCCGCCGCAATGGGAGTCTAGAAACAATCCAGTCAAAGGAGATTTCGTTACTAGTGTCCATCTTCCAATCATTACTGTGGGAAGACCTTGAAGTGGACCAGTTGTGAAAAAGAGCACATTATTGGGACCAAGAGGGTCTACGCCGGCTCTCAGCTGGCGATATAGCAAGTATGCACCAAGCCCTTTTCCCCCAATAAAATCAGCATATACATTTGCTGGTAGTTGTTCAACTCGAGATAGTTTCTTAGTCAAATCAATCCATAGTATCTTGCCATTCCATGCATCCATCGTGAAATCAGTCCTCATTCATCAAAATCTATTGAATTTCGACAAGTGTTATCTTATCCAAATCGACGCCACGAAGATTTGAAAGAATTGCTATAAGAACATCACTAAGTACACTAGCAACGAAATCATTCATCTCAATTCGGTTTCCTTTCACATAGAGTTCGAAATCTGAGCCCATTTTTTTGACCACCTTTAAAGAATTGCTGAAATGATGGAAGTATTAAGTCTTCCATAGAAGCACTGTCCGATACGCATTTATACCCCCCTTTTTCGTATCGTGCGACTAATGGTGACCATCACTAAGTGAGGAATTCAGAAATGGCCGAACTGAGTTTAGAAGCTTCTGAAATTACGACAATGGAACAACCAAGTGATAGAGTAGGAACAAGAGCCGCTTTTGGCAGTATCTTTGGCATGATTGCGGCTGTTTTTGGTCTTTTTATTGGGAAAGCTTTGGTCCCTATCGCAGCCATTGAATGGGAAGTTGTATCTGTTTCGCCATTCGGATGGGTATTTGGGGGAGACCAGATGTATTTCATTTATTGTTCCATATTCATGATATTGATGGCCGTTTCTCAATTGCTACGAGCTCTTGGCTCCAAAGGTCTTGGCAACTTTATTGGATCAGGATTTGTGAATGTTGCATGGGTGGGTTTTGTAGTTGCGGCAGTTGCAGCCTATCTCATTCCAACTTCATTTCTTGGAGTTGTTGCTGCATCACTCATTCAGGGTTTCTTGACTCAATTCTATTTTTTGGGTGCATTCTTCGTAGTTGCTTGGCAGCTAGGAGCAGCCATCTATACAGATGCTAGTAAGACATGGGTTGGTTTTCTCGCAGGTACATTAAATTCATTATTCATTCCAATCCTGGCGATAGGTCAAGCAATAAATCCAATCTTAATCTATGTAGCTTATGCAATACTCTTGGCTGGTCAAATGGTCAGTCTTTTGTTTTGGAGATCATCTTACGATTCAATTCGTGAGTATGCTAGAAGTACAGAAAAGGCGAAATTTGCATTTTCACTTGCAGGAGTATTGACATTTGTTTTGGGTCTGACAGCAATACTCTTTGGACCGATAGCAAATGAGCGCGGTATCGATGTCTGGAAACCATGGAGCACGTTGGCTAATGATACAACATTTCAGACAAACCCAGCGCTTGTTTTTGGATTGTCATCGTTGATGTTGTACTGGGTTATGCTTGCTCCACGACTAGGCGCAAGGGAGCTCAAGGCTACTGCAATTGGTGAGGACATCATTAAGGGTGGAACTAAATGGTTCCTTCTTTTCCTAGCATCATTTGGACTTGTGGCAGCAGGTCAAGCTAGTGCATTTACTGAAGATGCTGCTGTTTGGGGCTTCTTCCTAGTTTTAGCACCATCTGGAATCATGTTCTTAATCGGAGCTGCATATACTGCAAAAACTGACATAATAACAGGGATTCCTTTGGTGGTTACATCAATATTTATTCTCATTCATCCCTTTGTCCTTCCTCTATTTGTAATAATCCCATGGATATTCGTTATTGTAACACAAATCTTCCTAATGGCTGAATCTTTGATAAGAGGACTTACTGGCTTCTCACAAGGAGCACTAACAGTAATACTTAGTCTTGCAGGATCAATAGCCATTATTATCTTCATGATTGGTGGTTTTGGTAGTGGACCACTTGCTTTATGGCCAACTAATCGATGGTTTAACATTACCCTTATTCCAGGGATCCCTGCAGCTATTCAAGGACCAGTCATTATAGCGTTGCCATTACTTGCACTACTAATGAGAAATGTATCATTAGCTGGCTATTCCTATGGTAGAGGATACGGAAGTGGTGGAATCCTAGTAGGCATGAGTGTTCTGTTTGCGTTCATGATTCCAGTAATCGCTGGAAATGAAAGTGTAGCACATGAAGCAAATACAGGTGCGGCTCTATTGCTTGCGTTATACTCATTAAGCGTCGTTCTAGTACTCTCACTAAATCTTAAATTAGCAAATGATGTTGAGGACACAGGTCGCCGCTTTGAAGGCACCCTCATTAAGGTCACGAGTATTACAGGACTTTTAGCAGTTGCAGCAGTAGTGATTCTTGTAATGATAGTCTTTGCAGGTATGCCAACGCCAAGCCAAATTGCCTTGATGATATCTATTATGGTTACATTTGTGGTAAGTACAGAAATCTTCTCCATAATTAACTGGCTTATAGCCGGAGTCCGGCTAGGAATGCTACGTGAAGGATTCAAGTTCGTTAGGCAAGAGTAGTGTGCAAGCATTGGCTTCAAATGTGAATGGTATTGTATCACGTCCAGGAGGAGCTACCACAGCATTTCTACTAGTTCATGGATTATTTGCATCCTCGGATGAGCTAGGAACTTTGGGGAGATATCTGTCAGAAAAAGGTCATGCATCATTTGCAGTGCAGTTAGCTGGGCATGGAATATCGCCTGACGAATTGAAGACTACATCTTGGCAGGATTGGTTAGAATCTGCTAGAAGAGGACTTGAATTAATTAAATCTTGGGAACCAAAATTCATTTTCATTGTAGGATTCTCCATGGGAGGTCTACTCTCAATCCTACTGTCATCAGAAGAAAAGGAATTTAATGGATTAATATTGATTGCACCAGCTTTGGAGAACCCAGGAGTACTGCCGAAATTTGTGCCAATTCTAAAGCACCTCATGAAATTTAGAAAGATAGATGTTGAAGCAGTGCAGCGCGTTTACGATGTAAAGAGAACCAAATATGACAGGGAACCGATTTCTGCCTATCACGAGCTATTCAAGCTGCAAAAAGTAGCAAAGAAAAAGATGAAATATATCACCGCACCGACCATTATATTGCAGGGAGAAGAGGACAAGACCATTGATCCTTCAAGTAGTCAGATTGTTCTTGATGGAATTTCATCTGAGAAGAAGCATCTGTACATGATAAAAGGCGCAGAACATGTGATTAGCTGTCATCCAACAAGGACAGATGCATATCCACTTATTCTCGACTTCGTTGAAAGCATAGTAGACTAAATGTGAGTGCGAATGAGATTGGTTGCTCGGTCTGGGAAATCAGTAATCAAGCCATCAATACCAAAATCAAGGAGTTGCTTCATCAAGTTTTTATCATTTACAGTCCAAGGGTATACTTTCAGGTTTGCCTCGTGTGCACTACTAACAAGAACAGGAGTGATTAGGCTGTGATGGGGGTTGATTGCATTTGCTTTGTACTCCAATGCATAATCAACTAACTCACTCATTGGCTTGTTTACTAATATGGCCGTTTCAACCTTATCATTGAGATTCCTAATTGTAGCAAGCGTGCCATGATAAAAAGACGAAACTATGATATCCTTCATCATTTTGTAATGATGAGCCATATCAAGGATTTTCTGTTCAACTCCTATAACCTTCAGTTCAGTATTGATTCTTAGTTTTCCAGATGCATATTTGAAAACATCAATCAAACGTGGTATGCGTTCACCCTCCCCTGCATCAAGAGT
>PJET01000115.1 GCA_002825515.1 Candidatus Thorarchaeota archaeon MP11T_1
AATCATTTGTTTAGTTCTTCTATGGGCTACCCAAAGATCTGCAAAAACCATCCCAACTAGAAAGACCGTCAAGACACCTGTCAAAGCAAGAATCGAGCCAATGAACCTGAGAGGAAGTAGACCAAAAACCCACCAATCAACCAACATCAAATATCCGAGTACAATTAGAATAATTGGAATTAATAGTATCCTTTTTCGAGGTTCAGATCTTGTCTTTGGGAATGATCGTATCTCAGGCATCACAATCAACAAAATCAGTTTGAAACCTTTTGCCTTTTACTTTTTCCAATCTGGCCAGTTGAGTTGCGATGAATAATTCACTATCGTGATAAAATTCATTATTTCATTCTCTGATTAATGTCTTTGAAAGCAACATATTTAAGCCAACCATAGGGCAACGATACCCCAATAGGGTGAGGTGATTCCACGCCCAGAGTCATTAAAGACTCGATGGAGTGTACAAATATGACCCTGCTTGATATTAGGAATCTGAGAATGTATTATAAGACTCAGAAAGGCTTAGTGAAAGCAGTCGATGATGTGTCTCTGACACTTGAACCAGGAGAGTCAATAGGTCTTGCAGGCGAGTCTGGCTGTGGGAAAAGTAGTCTTGCCTACTCAATAATGCAGCTTCTACCACCTGCTGCGAACATACTTGGCGGCAATGTTTTTTTCAAGGGTGATGACCTAATTCGTAAGACTGCCAAAGAGATGCGAGATATCCGATGGAAGAACGTAGCAATAGTCTTCCAAGGTGCAATGAACGCATTGAATCCAGTATTCGAGATAGGAGAACAGATTGCTGAAGCAATCCTTATGCACGAAAACGTAACTGAGGAAGAAGCAATAGATCGATGTGCCAAACTCTTTGAGATGGTTGGACTAGATCCTAGCCGTATTCATAACTATCCGCATGAATTCTCAGGCGGAATGCGTCAGAGAGCCATGATCGCGATGGCACTAGCTTGCAATCCAGACCTAGTAATTGCAGACGAACCAACTACTGCATTGGATGTCACAATTCAAGCTCAAATTCTAAAACTAATGCAAAGGTTGCAGAAAGACCTGGGTCTATCACTTATTCTGATAACACACGACTTGAGTGTTATTGCAGAAACTTGTGACAAAACAGCTATAATGTACGCTGGAAAAATTGCAGAACTTGCAGATGTTGTTTCAGTCTTTAAAGATCCCGTCCACCCATATGCCACAGGCTTGGTAGGAGCAATTCCAAGCATGATAAAAGCTGAACAGAAAAAACTGACATCAATCCCAGGCTCCCCGCCTGACCTTATTGACCCCCCCTCAGGATGTCGTTTCCATCCAAGATGTCCTTATGCACAGGACATATGTTCCAAGGAAGATCCACCTTTTGATGAGATTGAGCCTGATAGGTTTGTAGCCTGTCATTTTGCAGAGCAACTCAAAGGAGAGATAGAGATAGATTTAGGGTGATTAATGATGACAGTTGATAAATCAAGAGTACTGGCTGGATCCGTAGATGTGAAAGATGGTGAAACTCTAATTGCTGTGAAGAACATGCGCAAGTGGTTCCCAGTTAATACAGGTTTTCTCTCCTCAATGCTTTACAAGCAGGAGTTGTTTGTGAAAGCTGTTGATGGAATCACCTTCGATATCATCAAAGGTGAAGTGCTTGTACTTGCGGGAGAAAGCGGATGTGGCAAAACAACAACAGGAAGGTGCATTCTTCATCTAGAATTACCAACAGATGGTGATGTTATTTATGCGGGTCAGAATCTATCGACATTGGATAGAAATGAAATTAAAGAACTGCGAAGGAGAATGCAAATCACCTTTCAAGATCCATATGAATCACTCAATCCCAAGCAGAGCATCTTTAGCATAGTAGAAGAACCTTTGTTAGTTCACAAGATTCCGCTTTCACCAAGTCAGAGACGACTACGAGTTCTTGAAGCTATGGAAAGTGTCGCACTCACGCCCGCTGAAGATTATATAGACAGATATCCACACGAACTTTCTGGAGGGCAGAGACAGAGAATTTCGGTTGCCAGAGCTTTGATTCTACACCCAGAGTTCATGGTAGCAGATGAACCAGTATCAATGTTGGATGTTTCAATCCGTGCTGAAATTCTGAACTTACTGCTCACATTAAGGGAAGAACTTGGTCTTACCTATTTGTTCATTACACATGATCTAGCAGTTGCAACATATATTGCAGATAGGATTGGAATTATGTACTTGGGAAAAATCATGGAGATTGGTCCTGCTCACGACGTTGCTTTCAGTCCAATGCACCCTTACACTCGAGCGCTTATTTCAGCTGTTCCCTCAGGTGACCCAACAGTCAAGAGAAGAGTTGAGTCACTGAAAGGAGAGCCTCCAAGCCCAATAAATGTCCCATCAGGTTGTCGCTTCCATCCACGTTGTCCTTATGCACAGGAGATATGTGTAAGAGAGGTTCCTGAAGACCGTGATGTAGGTAATGGTCATTTTGTAGCATGCCACTTCGCTGGTGAGCTGCCTGAAGTCCAGCTGTGATTCAAATGATCGTGAACCACGGGTTTTGTGTCAGCTCACCCGTGTTTGTTTTTTATGTATTTGTATCCTGAGGTGAAACCTTGACTGAGGGTGAAGATAGACCAAGAGTTCTTCGAGCAATCAGGAAATGCCTGGTTGAAGCTGATAAGTGCTTCAATGATGCTCAGGATAGCCTTGATGAGTTATACAAAGGCTCAATGGGTGTTGGAATGACTCCACTCATTGGAGGGTATGCGATTAAAGATCCAAAGGAGCAATTCAGGCAAGCATTGATCAAAGTTGACTCTGCTGACAAAGCATTGCTACCACTCTTAAAAAGAGTGAAAGATGGTAGAGTGAATGAATCGCACTTCAAATCAAAGAAGGCTATGATTCTGTTAGGGGACCTCATAGGGATGGATTACAACATCATCATTCAGAAACTTATCGAACAAAGAGGCCGAGAATCAACGTGGTATCGTCTGAAAGAGCTTCGAGAGAAAATTGCAGAGTTGCTAGAACTCATTGCAGATGAATAATTATCCTAGAACTAGCAAAGATAATAACGATTCAATGGCATTTCATGCTACTGGGCAAACACCAAAGAGTGGTTCTGGCATATGAACAAATCAGTTAGTCAGAGTAATTTACTCAAAGATCTTGAGCATACAGAGATTGTTCTACAGGACTTGCTTTCTACACTCTCCAATTTGAATTTAGCATTGCAACCGATTGAAAGAAAATTGAAACTAACTGATTTTACTTCAAGTGGAGAATATGTTCAAGGAGATTCAAAGGGTATCGTCTGTGTGCTCTCAGGTTTGATAAAAGGCGATCCGTTGGAGAAGATACTAACAGAGAGGGGAAGAGGAAGAGGTATTCCTGCACTTATTAAGGCTGGAGACCGAAGTGAATCAAAAACAACTGTTGAAAGTATCGTGAACATGTTACATGCTGAGGACCAAAAACGAAGTCTAGAATATGTTATCAATCTAAGATGGGCAGAGTTTCCACCATCAATGGATAGTGATATGGTTGTCATTCGAGGAACGAGGTATGGTGGAGGCAACCCTCTTGGAATATCAAAATTGGAGGCGGATTTGGAAGAGCTGGGTCTTAAGGTACTCAGAGATAATGGCGAATTTGGAGGAGGTCCCTTAACCTATAAAGTTGTAAAATCATTCAGTAATAGACATAATTTGTTAATTGCAGAACTAACACTTTCTCGTCAGTGCGTTGAGAGTATTAATGTCGTAATCAAAATACTAAACATGCTTGCCTCTTTCTAGGTGTGTGAACATGGGTTCAACAGTAGAAAACTCGGAGATGCAACTTCCATTTCCTCATGGAATAGAAGTTGAGCTCCAAGTAATTCGGAAGGATGGTACATGGATTCGGGGAGAAGAAATTCTTCAAGTGTTTGATGAGATTGTTTCTAGTGCAAAAGGATTATTGGAGAAGAAGATTCGCAGTTCTATTCTCGAATCTGTAAAGAGAAAATACAAGCAATCAGCTCAGACTGAAGAAGGAGAAAGAGGGTCAAGAATTGTAGTAACATATGAAGATCCTAATGGAGAACCTAAGGAGTACACCCTTTTAGGGCACGATCCTAATGTAACAAGTTTGACATGGATTCTCGAAGTAGCAACTCCACCTTGTACAACACTTGAAGAGCTTGCGTGGTGGATTCAGACACTTGTAGCAATATCACAAGATGCACTTCCTGTTGATTCCAAAGCTATCTTAGTTTCAACCGGATTGAACCCGACTCAGGAGTACCTTCGAAATCTGTCTTTTGGAGAACATCATCACATACTTAGTTCAAGTGCAAACGAGAAGACAAAGATTGCAGTGTATAATATGATACGGAACTTCCTTCCTCATCTTATTGCTTTATCAGTCAACTCACCTTTCGAAAGCAAGAAGCCAAGCGATGAGGTTGCAGTATCAGAAGATGGGCGAGTTAGGGCACCTCGATGCAAGAGATCGATTAGATTATTCAGAAATACAACTCAAATGGGTCCAACAAATGAGTTTGAATTCATACCCTATCTTCGTGGATCTGACAAAGAATCATTCGCTCGTCATGTGAATCGAAGCTATGCAAGAATGGTGGATATGTATCCCTTCACTGATTATGGGACTATTGAAATTCGTGTATTCGACACTCAATTATCAATCCCAAGAAGAATGGGTCTGGCGTTGTTACTTCAAGCTTTGGCCTTCAAAGCAAAGAAGATGGTTGAGCGCGGTGAGCCAATTCCTGATGTGGGGTCCAAAGCCTTAGCAGCCAACAGAGATTCAGCATTATCAGCAGGGCTATGGGGACCTTTCCGACCAGGTGGGGAAGGAAAAGAATCAAACTATCTCAAGATATACAACTATCAAATCAATGATGATGGAATAGTTAGTGAATCCAAGAGAAACAGATTCCTTGGGGATGCAGTTGTTTCTATGTTGTATCTAATCAAGGATGAATTAGAAGAGTTGAATATAATCGAGAATCCGTTCATACAAGCCCTATTTGTTTCAGTTTTTGGGAGTGAATATGTCGAGCCACGTACAACAACCGCCGATTTCCAATTGGAGGTTTATGCCAAGTCAGACAACAATATGGTTGTTTTGATGAAGCGACTCTCAGAAGTCACGAGAGAGTGCAGCACCAATTGGTTATATGACCCAATTGAAGGAACACCTCACCTTCCAGCTTGGCTATGTTGGTGGAAAGGTCTTGAACCTGAAATCATCATAGATGCTGAGAGAGTTTTTGCTGGACAGGATATTCAGTTCAGTTTTTTGATAAAGAATACGACTGGTCGACAGCTAGAGAACATTTCAATTTCATACACTGTAGAGGACTCAGAGCGCAACTCAGTCGAAAATAATGTCCTAACAATACCAAGTATTGAAAACGGAGAGATTAATGTTTCAGATGTATCATTGAAGACAAAGAAGAATATTACCGCGTACAACATCATTGCTGAAGTAGGTTTTGTTGGAAGGGTCATCAAACTCACAAGTACAATCAATATGTATTGGATGAAAGCGTCAATAAAACCTGGAACCACAACACAATTCGCAGATGGTAAAACCCCTGTTCTCTTTGATGGACAAATAGAAACAAACTATCCAACACAGACCGAAGTTAAATGTCAGGTAAGCATTATTGCACCAACTATAGAGAAAACTTTGTTTACATCAGAGGAAGTAATGCAAGTTGAAAGTGGTGATGTCACAAAATTTGATAATACCAAATTCCTCCCTATTCTTGTTCCCTCAAATGTTGCTGATGGGGTAGAACGCTGCATATTACAGCTCCGGCTTTTCAATCAGGAGGGAACTGAAATTGCTGAAGCGATGTCCAAACCATTCTATATTGGATTCGTAAAACGAGGACCTCAAATTGTTTTAACAACTGAACTGAAAGACGAATACAATATTGGAGAAATGATTTCCGGAGATATTCTCGTAAGCAATCTTGGAAAAAGAGTCAGCACTGATGCAAGACTCCTACTTGAGTTCAGAAGTGATTCTGGTCGAACTTATTTGATTGAAGAATTTCTAAAGGAAGAGTTCGAAGTTGGTCCAGTGAGCTTTCTTTGGAAGATACCTGTTATGTCTGTTGATAGCTCAGCAGATAGAGTTGGCATCATAAAGGCATCTCTCAAAGAAAAGGGGAAAGTTGTTGCAACAGCAGAGTCTGATAGACTTCGGATTGAACAGGTGAAGACGAGAGTCAATATCGACTCACTGAGAGTTCCCCAGCGGTCTCATATTGGTGGCAAGGTTTCTGGTTGGTTAAGAATCCGGAGGAACACAGAGATTGGCGAACCTGCCATCCTCAACATATCATTCGTATACCCAGATGGTGAGGAACATCGTGTACTAACTCAACCAGTCAAACAAAGTAAGAACTTGTCAGTTGCTTTTGGACCTGTAGTTGTTCCGGCACCTCGAGTGAGTGTAAATCATCGAGATGTAACCTTAGTAGCTTCATTGACCTATGCAGGTATTGAAGTTGACAAGAGGTCTACTGAAATCGATCTCATGGGAGGTCCGCAGGCGGATATCGCGCAGATTGAATTTGTAGGGCTTCCAGACTTCACTTCCCCGGATGAATTGATTCAGCCAACGATAAAATTAGTGAGTAATGTTGAGAGACAAATAAACTGCCTACTCACTGTTGAGCTCGAATCAATAGGTGGAAATAGGGACCTTCTAAATCAAGAACTAGATCTTGACCCAGGAAAGCAAAGATTGTTTCCGGTTCCTGTTAGAATTCCGTTGAGTGCAGAAATGAGTACTGCTCACCTTCGGGCAACACTTAGGTGCGGAGAAAGATCCTATGAGAGAAAGCAGAGATTCAAAATCAAAGCAATCGAGAATCCACTATTCAAGATAGGATTTTCAATCCGAAATGAATCGGGAGATGAAATTCCAGGTCTGGTTGCCAGACTATCCTCTGTTGAAATTTACGCGACTGTTGAAACTATTCGGGAAAAGATTGAGGATTTAGAGCTGAAAATTAGAATTATGTCAAGGAGGGACATAATCAAAGAATTTGAGGTTCCAATACCGGACCCTAGTTCAAAAATCAACGTGATAAAAGTGAAATGGGTCACACCTCCTATTGATGTTGTGACTGGGTTCTATGTTGATGCAGTTATTCTTCAATCTGGTCGTCAACTTCCATCCAGAGCAATCGAAATTGCTAAAAGACAATTTACTGTCTATTGAGATCAATGAGTTATATGACCATAGAATACTCATAGCTTGTTGATTATAAAAGACCTAATAAGATCCTATCTTAATGAAAGACTGATTACGACCTTTGCCGAATGATTATTCGTGTAAATATGATTCGACTATTGCCGATATTCATAGGAAAATCGTTATATTGGCTAAAAATATGAGGAGAATTCATATTCCTAAGGCAAAGCTATAAATGCTAACTTTGTGCCGCAGATTGGTAATTAGACCCGTTAATTAGGATATGATATATACTCATAGAACATTCAATTATGACTTCAACTGATAGGACTGATGTTTGAAATCTTTGGCTACAATGGATGTGAAATTAATGCTTGATATGCTGACTCATCCGGCAGTTTCCGGATTATTGGTTATGACAGTATTTGGAGCCTTAGCGTACAAGCTTCATTTTGTGGACATATCTGGTCTGATAAGTGCATTTGTTGTTGGATTCACAATCTGGTACACTGGAGGAGTCGTATCGTTCATCATCATTCTATTCTTCTTTCTAAGTGCAGGCTTAGCAACAAAGATGAAGTACAAGGAGAAGGCCAAACAGAATCTTGCTCAAGAAGGTAAGGGAAAACGTTCTTGGAAAAACGTCTTTGGAAGTGGGATAATCCCAATGATATTCTCAGTGGGGATTTATGTTACAGGTTTGTTTCCCGATCTCGCTTCTGCAGGATGGCCATTTCTTATGTTTGGTGGATACATAGGAGCTGTAGCTACAACAAGTGCTGATACGCTCGCAAGTGAAATTGGCGTGTTTAGCAAAAGTAAACCACGACTGATTACTAATCTAAGAAGAAAAGTACCCCGAGGCACGATTGGCGCAGTTTCGCTTCTTGGGGAAGGAATGGCCTTATTTGCTGGCTTTTTCATTGGACTTCTTGCACTTTTCTTTACTCTGGTTTCACCTGGACTAGTACCAGCTATATCAACCACTGAGCAACTTATAGTTCTTGTTCCACTCTCAGTATTGACTGCATTCATTGGATGTAATCTTGATAGTCTCTTTGGCGCAGTCCTTCAGAATAGATTCGTCTGTGAGATCTGTGGGGCAGTGACGGACAAAGAATTTCACTGTAACTATGAAACGAAGTATGTTGGCGGTTTCAAGAGTTTTTCAAATATGCATGTTAATCTTGGATCATCAAGCATGGGCGCAACTCTTGGTATTATCCTGGGAGCGGGACTGTTTGTTTGGATCCTGGGTGGACTCTTTTTCTGGATTGTTGCTTCATCCAGTAGTTAGTCGATTTTTCTCAGCTTTCGTAGCATATTGTGTTGCTTGGACTATACTTGCACCCTCAGCAGTTTTCTGCATTAATCCAGCCACAAACCATTCTGTAATTTCATTGGTTCCAACTTGAGAGTCCACAAAGTACACCTGTTCTTGATCGACGATACGATATTTTTCCCTAGTTTCTCTGATGAGAATTCTTGCATCGGTCAATTTTTGTAACTTCTTAATGGGATCAGGTTTGATTGATTTCTTGAGATACCTCCATGATTGATTGGAGATCAGCAGAACATCAACTTGTGATAAGATAGGTTTCAGTCGATTGAAACCCATCTCCCAAAATGGAACAGAACATCTATAGAAGACAGGAATTCTATGGGCTCGAGCGTTAGCTGCAATTGATGCTGCAACTTCGATGAAAACTTCACCGATATACACAGATTTAGCACTTTCAATTATCTTCCAAGGTACCTGTTCTGGCGAAGTAATTGAAAGGGAAGTTAATGGACCCACACCCACAAGCTCTCGTGAACCTTTGGAATCATTGATGACGATAGTTTGATTGGTTTGTTTTTCTTCATCCACTATGATGTAATGAACATCTACATTTCCCTGGATTAAATTAGTGATAATATTCCAGCCGTCGATATCGTTTCCAACTGAGGAAACTATCGTTGTTTCAAAGCCTTCATTTGCAAGCGAGAGTGCCAATTCAACTGTGGGACCTCCTGAACGTCTAATAGGGGATGTACAACTTGACATACCACCAATAGAGGGCATTGATTCACAGTTAATCTGAGTATAGAATGCTGATGCTCCAAAGACAACAAAATCAGGGGAAGTGTAGTTCTTGGATCCATCAAGTATAGCCTTTGCTCTTGTGCGTGCAAAGATTTCAAAAAGAGTGGTCTCAGGTATATCTTGGTCGCGATAGAGAGTTGCTAAACGGACAAGGTAGTCTTCCAGTAGGTACGCGGTCAGCTCTTCAATATCTGATGGAAGTCCCTTGAAATAGAACCGTGCTAAACCCCATCCATTCTTCGTCAGCTCATGGCAGACTACTCGTTTTCCATTATGGATTGTAGTTCCTGTTGAGATCAGACCAAATTGACTAAGAGTCTTCAAATAAGCAAGAATGCTTTTGTTTGAGTGAGACAAATTCTCTATTAGGTCGCGCTGCAAGACTTGACCGTTTTCATCAAAACTAGAAAGTACACTTCTTGCCAATCGAGATGCAAGTAAAGACCGAATGAACTCATCACGCCTTTCAATTTCTACAGGAAGAAAGAGGAGATATGGCCAGAGAGATCCAGATTTAATATTATCAACCATTCCCAACACTTTCAAATAGTGGTTTATTATGCCAAATTAGTGTACAATCCTACCTATGTAGTTTACTAAACTACACTATAACGGTGGTGATCATGACAGAATTCACAAGATCTATTGCTTACCCATGGGCCCTTACAGGAATATTTGGAGCAGTTCATCTAGTAATAACGTTGATTCCATTCAATCTTAGTGTGGGGGGAGGAGGAGAGATATCCTTTGGTCTTGTCTCTGCCCCAATTGTTGGATTTCTCTTAGGACCTTTTTTTGGAGTGATTGCAGTATTGATAGGTTCACTCATTGCTATACTTATCAATTACACCCTAGCAGTACTGGGGCCATTAACTGTATTAGCCACGGCGGCAGGAGCGTTTGCAGCAGGTGTAATGAGGACCAAGATTCGAATAAGCGTGCCAATTGTCTTCATTCTATCTATGGGCATTTACATAGTTAGTCCGGTTGGGATGGCGGTTCCAGCGTTCATTTGGTTCCATATTGTCGCATTTTTACTATCGCTATTATTCGTTATCCCAAGGATATCTACTATACTTCTTAGTCCGCTTAATCTTAGAGTTGACACAGAGAGATGGAAAATGTTCGCAAGCATCTGGATTTTCTGTCTAGTCGCTGTGACATTGGATCAAGCTGTAGGATCGGCGATTGCAGGTTGGTACCTCCCGCCTCTTTATGGTTTAGAAGGAATTGTGGGAATCTTTCAAGTAGCTATACTACTTTATGCATTTGAGCGAATTATCGGCTCAATAATCGTTGCAGTGGTAATTTACGCGTTGGTTGAGGGACTCTCGAGAGTAGATTTTGGCTTACCATTATCACGAATAGGAAAATACGAGTTGCTTGAGTTAAGGGAGGAAGAAATCTAGCTCGCACGAAAGAATTTGAGGAGTTTAGAGCCTAATTAGTCGGAGGAAAAACGGGAATTCCTCCGACACCACCTTTTCTGCTTCATAGAGACGAAACTTCTTAAGAGTTCACACAAAATGTCCTACAGGAACAGGGTCTTCGGACTCTTTTCGACCATTCGTCTACATTAATGTAGTTGGAAGGAAGGAGCAAACAAGAATTGCAATTCATATTAGATTCATATTTGGTAATGATGCTAGTCATCGTGCTCGTATTCTTCATCCTAATGTTCGTTGCGAGCGGAATAAAGGTTCTCAAGGAATGGGAGCGTGTAGCCATACTTAGACTGGGTAAGTTCAAACACATAAGAGGCCCAGGCGTAATCTGGGTCACACCCATTCTTGATAAAGTTGCCATGAAGGTGTCCCTCAGACTCCTTACCTATGCTTTCAAAACTGAACGATCTCTGACAAAGGACAACGTGCCAGTAGTCGTTGATGCTGTAATGTATTTCCGTGTCATTGATGTTGAAAAAGCAATCCTCAGTGTTGAAAGATACACAGTCGCTGTCGAGTTGGCAGCTCAGACAACTCTGAGAGAAACAACAGGTAAGGTAACTCTAGATCAACTACTCTCTGAAAGAGATGAGATTGCAGGACATCTACAGGAACTGATTGATGAGAAGACAGAACATTGGGGTGTGAAAGTGACCAGCGTTGAGATTCGTGATGTTGTGATTCCTTCAGCACTTCAAGATGCGATGAGCCGAGAAGCTCAGGCAGAAAGAGAGCGTAGAGCTAGAATTACATTAGCTACAGCTGAGCTTGAAGCTTCAGAGAATATGTTGAAAGCAGCTCGTATCTATGAGGAATCAGCGGTTGGTTTCCAGCTTCGTCAATGGAATATAATGCAAGAGATCTCAAAGAATGCTAATTTGATCATCATGATTCCTACGAATCTTCCGGAAGTTGGAATAGCCGCAGGAACATCTTTAGCATTTTCAGCTGGAACTGGCGGGCTAAAAGTACCAAAAGACAAAGGAACTGAGGATTAGTTCTTTGACTAGAGAGTGGGAGGAAGAGAGATGGATGCTTGGATAAAGATCTTGGTGGTAATGATCATGTTTTCCGCGTTAGGCATGATCATGCCATTCATTCTAATTGATCCATTCGTTGGTTTGATACTTCTAGGTGTACTTCTTACGTTGTTAGTGCTCACCCTTGAGCCAGCGACAGGTAAAGCGATGGCTCAGGTCACAGTGCCCCTAGTCATCATACTATTTGTCTTCCAGGTGTGGATCACTGGTTTTGCATTTCAGGACTGGATGCTTTTGGTAATCTTTGCTGTGATGTATCTAATGTTCACTATGTTCACAGGTGGAAGCAGCTTTGTTGAGGGGGGCTTCATTGATGCGAAGGTTTCGTTGAAACTTTTCCCCTTATACGGTGTAGCAATCTTCCTATCAGTGCTCATCGATGAAACAAGACAACTGACGGTATATATCATGGCAGGAACAGTTTCCAGTTTGATGCTTCTGTACTTCGCTTTCCTTAGAGACTACGATAAATGGCCAACGTACTCTCAATTCAAGTATGCGGACATACATGCTGTCACTGACCTCAATCCAAAGGGAAAGGTAAAGACTGGTGCAGAAATCTGGTGGGCAAGAACATCTGGTCCACCCATCAAGGCTGGTGAACAAGTCGTTATTGACCACATCACTGGCATTACGATGCATGTCAAAAGACCTGATGACATCTCAATTTCAGACCAGTAGAAGGTAGAACGAAAGAAGGGGATGGAGAAAACCATGCCCCTTCTCATTCTCTATTTTTCTCAGTCGCGAGAAGACCCCATAGAAATGAGAGGCCGAATAGAAATCCGATGATTGTTGTGATGCCCCATTCCATTTGGTAGATTTCAGGCTGTATAACTGTATCTCTGGGGAAACTGGGGAACATGATGTAAGCTATCATATTCCACATGAAATGAAATGCGATTGGAACCCAAAGTTTCCGACCTGACCAATAGTAGCTAAGAGAGAGTATAAGCCCGCCCAGAAACATGTTGAATGAAAAGAGGACTATTAACTGAAGAGGATTATCGTAAAGCGGATTATCGTATACACGAGACCACCAACTAAAGTGTAGAAATGAAAAGAAGATTGAGCTTAGAAAAATTGCAGTGCGTCGTCCAGTCAAATCCTCCATTCTTGTCAGAATATATCCACGGTGCGTCAACTCTTCAAAGAACGCTGTTGGTGCAGTAATGATGATTTCATTGACTATCAAGTCAACGGTTATCTGATCAAATGGGCGTAACTGACCTCCGAAGAAGAACGCTAACGCTACAACCAAAATTGCTCCAAGAGCTCCAGCAACAGCACCAATGCTGATGTGAGGACCAAAGTGGTCATCAATATCAACTCCTAATTCTGCAATGGAGTCACCACCATCCCATCTCACAAATGCCCATGTAACAGCGTACATGAGGCCAAATGTACCAAAGAATACCAGTGTTGCTGCTAACGCAAGCAAATCACCAGTAAATAGAATGCTCACTACTGGTGCCATCAGGGTTATCAATAGCATTGTTATCATGAACAGAATTAGTCTAAGCCATCGTGTTCGTTGGTCTTCGGTCATCTTTGGCGCCTCCCGACCACGATGCATTTTCTGACCTAAATTTACTCCGGTAGATGGTCTGTCGGAGATTAGTGTATATGTAGTGCCAACTGATATAAGTAGGCAACAGTATTCGCCCACCTAATGCTATTAAGATAGAAAGCTATAGGCAAATATGGCAAAAAGTTGGCGATACTGAGCGCGTCACGGAGGATTACTCTTGGCAAAGACAAGGAGTCTTTTGTTGGAATTCGAAACAGATGAGGTTGGGCGACTTGCCAGAGAGAATAAAGCAGAACGGAGCGCTTTAATCAAAGCATTTACTGACCCGTCAGATATTGTTAGGGAGAGAGCGCTGATAGCCGCCGTTGATTTAGCAGACCCAACAGTTGTTATAGATGTTACAAAAGCTTTGGCAGATGATGTATCTGATGTACGTATTGCTGCAGCTCAAGCTTTAGCTTTCTATCATCAACCAAGAACAATCCCTGATCTAATTAAAGGCCTCAAAGATGAGAATCCATGGGTAAGATCACACTGTGCTGCAGGACTCTCGAAATTACTAAATGGACCCATCTGGGCACGTGTTTCTGCAAATGATGTTGAGAAGCTCGTTGAAGATTTCCCTGATATGGAAGAGGAGGAGATTAACAGATTTCTCACAAGCATCAAAATGAAACCATCCGCTGTCGATCGGTATATGAATTGGCGTAGTCAAGGATTTGATATTGAAATTGACATAACATCTCTTACAGAAGAACTTGAAAGAGCACCTATTCTGCTTTCTGGGGAGGCGGCTGCAAGTATTGATGCACCGAAAATGATTGGCGTTTCAGATGAAGTTGAAGAGATTCTTAGTGAGTTGCCGGATGAACTACGAGAATCATTACCTTCTGAGGACCTAAGACGTTTGACTCCAGCATCTGCCAGAGAGTTAGTACAGAACCTCAAAGTATCAACACCATCCGAGAAACCAAAGAAAAAGAAAGCTGTCAAGGTACGAAAGGTAAAGAAAGTTCGTAAGAAAGCGAAACCTACAGCATACGAAGAGCTGATTGAAAGATTACCTGCAGAAGTACGAAGAGAGGTTGGCGATGAAACCCTATCAGCTCTAAGCGTAGATGAACTTGAAGCTCTTCTTTCATCTACTTCAGAGAACGAACCGGAAGTCACGGAGATTGAAGTGGAACAAGTCGAAGAAGTAGATCCGAGATTGGATACACTCATAGAAAAATATGGGAAAGAAAAGGCGGATCTCTTAATTAACATTCCAGATGTAATGCTTGAGGGCATACCTGAGGAACAAATTGAAGAGATGGATCTTGAAACTCTTAAGGGACTAACTCAGGCTCTTGAGCCTCGTGATTAGATTATTCACTCGGATCCTCGGATAACCACAGCAAACTCTCCTGCCAGTTTGCCATACCACTCAAGTAGATCTCGCATATTATCAACATGGCGGTAGTTACCGTTACCATACTGAGCAATTGCGAGCATCAATTCTTCATCTATTTCACTACGTTCTCCGAGCCCAATCGAGTAAATCACAAGTTTGCTCCGATCTGTAAATCGTTCTTTTAACACTTTGAGTGGAGGAGGACCAGACGTTGTCATCCCGTCAGTTAGCATTATGAGCATCGTTGGTTTATCAGGGTCGCCAAATTCTTCCATAATTTCATGAGCTTTAGCCAAAGCAGTGCCCATATCAGTGAGGGTGCCTCCTTCCTCCACCTTGTCCACAACATGCGTACTAATTATCTGAAGACCAAGCGCTTTTTCTCTACCGGTACATTCTACAAAGGGTTGTACTTCTCCAGTATCTGAGTTAAGAAAGGTCATTTCAATGACTTCTTTCTCAAATGTAATCACACCCACTTTCTCCCCATATCCACGACCCACTTTTTCAGCCAAATAGAGAAGAACAGCCATTGCAGCAGCTTCAGCACGACTTACATTCTTGCCTTCCTCAAATCTGTTAAGAAATGCTTGTACTTCAGGACTATCTCCTGCTAGGTCCTTTAATCCTTCACGTGCATGTGCAATATCTTGAACAGGAACATCAGTAGTTTTCATCGATCCACTTGTATCGATGCAGAGAACTGCATTAAAGGGAGAAGCAATTCCAACCGTCTTAAACTGATATCCAGTTCGCTCGCGAAGAGCTTCAAAAGCTAGTTTAGCAAAGTTCTTTCCAGCAAGATCTGGTTTAGTATTGATGATTTCAACCTTCACATCAAGTTCAGGCCAAATGAAGGACATACCAGGATAGACAAGTCGACCGCCGATGATATTTTCCAATGCTTTAACACGATCTGCAGCTCGTGTGACGAGATCTTCAGTATTTGCATCTTCGGTTAAAGGTTTTAGACCAAACTCGACATACTCTAATGCGAGCATATCATCATCATAGAGAGTGACCTCAACCTGATCACCTTCCATTAATAGTGACGCTTCTAAAACAAGAGTGTCAATTATGATGCAGTCCTCTGCTGCGTCAGAGCTCAGTCTAATTTCAGCGGCGCCCCAGAAACTACTTTGAGGATCTTCGAATACTACAATGGAACCAATATCAGCATCTAACTTCTTTGCTATTTTGGGATGAACATTAGCGAAACCCCTAAGGTCTCCGCCGTCAATTATCTCCAAGTTCAATTTCTTGGTGATGGCTTTAGCCTCCTCTAGTCCTTTAAGAAATAAATCCGATTTTGAAGTTATAAAGAATTTTGAGTCGGCGTTATTTGAAAAGTTTGAAGATTTGGGACTCAATCTCTTTCGATGATTGAACTGGCTGAGAATGGTCAGATATAGACCTCATTAACACTTGGCCTATTTTCTGAGATGCATTTTCCAAGGTGTCTAAACATAGCATACCCTGAGTTTCTAAAATAGTACAACTTAGATGGTCATCAAGACGCCTTCGAATCCATAGATGAATCTCTTTGTTCACTTCCTTTGATTTCAATGTCAGAACATAGGAGTTCATTTCAACTCCATTGAATGCCCCCGCTTCACCGTTTTTTGGTTCTGGCCAAGTACCAATTGGAGGAATCATGAAATCAAGAGAGCTTAGTTCGCATTTTCCCCTTGCGATGAGCTTGATGAGCGAGTTTTCAAGGTCTCGCTGAAAAGTGTATGATTTATCTTTGCAGAGGAACTCAGTGGGATGTCCCGAAGACCCAGTCGAAGTTCTATAAGGGCGTTGGACAATCGATAGTGCATTACCGGCCAGAATTCTCTGAACATCAGCTAGTGTTCCTTGAAAATCTCTAGAAAGAAGATAAAGAATGATATCAATTGCCTGAACCGAGAGAAAACTGAAATCAGTTCCAAAGAGTATCTTTTCAGACCATTCCTGATTCGATGCACCAAGTCGTTCACTTGCAGACTCAAAAAGAACTGGAACATCCCTGTCATGAAGTGTCGAAGTTTCAGTGAATATCGCAGGGTCTTTCAATGCTTCATATAACCGAGGGTCTCCTGGAGACATTCCACAATGAGCAAGGATTATGCGTAATCCATTCATCGAAGATCCACAATCTGGATCATTGCGCATCGAATCTACAAGCCGTTTTATTCTGACCACTGTCTTCATATTTCGAGTGTCGAATATCACAGGTATTCCAAGTTCTCCAGCTCGTTTCACAACCTCACGTGGTTCATTCTTTTCAATTGAATCAACAAAAAGTTGAGCTAGAGGATGCAGCTTGAGACCTCGAAGTCCTAGAGATAATATAGCTCGTTCAAGCTCTCTGACTGCAATTGGATAGCCATCGTGAATACCATCTAGTGGATTTACACGAGCAAATCCAATTAAACGAGATGAATGAGGTGCTCTACTTGTCCAAGATGCTATCTTATCATTGGACACACTGAATGATGGTTCGCCCGCTGAAGTGGGAGTTGAATAATCATCTGTATACGGAAAAACGATTGTCCGATCGACGAGCCATCCATGGTTTAGTCGAGCCCAACTGGTTTTACTCTGGAAGAGTTTGCATGCCAATTCTGGTCCTTCAACACCAATTGGTTCAAACAATAGATTGTCTTCATCCATTAGAACTTGAGTCTTCTTTTGAATCTCCAACCATAGTTGCGCATAGAAATCATATGCGCCTGTTGGCGTATTCTGGTGTCCTTTCTCACGACCCATATGATGATGAGCATCTACAATGTAAAGCTTGAATTCCTCAGCTTTTTTTATTCCGCGAGATGGTTGTTCTTCAACAGCTCGAACAACGAGCATATCAGTTCAGTTCCTCCGAATGTCGATACCTCGGCATAAGTGATAAATCATTGCTTCAGTCTCTCTATACAGTTTGATAGAAATCGGCATTATGCATATATCGACTTCTGTTGAAATCTTAATAGGCAATACCGGAGACGCTTTGAATGATAGTTGTTGAGGACACCGAAGCAAATGAAATTCATCGCTTTGTCGTCGTTGACAGCTCCATTCATCTTGGAATTGTGAGGGCGGGTAAAAATATCCGTACTTTTGACCCTGATCGCGCGCTTTCGTATTATAATATGGTTGAAAGCCAACTTCATGATTTTTCATCACAATATCCTGGTGCATTCAGGTACTTGCCTAGAAGAGTTTATGACTATCTAAGAAAACCGAAGTTACTAAGCGAATTTTATCATGGTTCAACAACTATTGCACAGACAAGTTGGATTGCAGATTATCTAGTTGTTAAACCGCTAATTAGTCTTGGAAAAACTATGCTCCCTAAACTTCAGCAAAAAGCAAATGCTGAGTCAATATATCGATGGGCAACAGTTCCACCCTATAGCCCAAGATTGCTTCATCTTCAGGATATGCGCTTAGACCAAAGGACTGAGAAAGGATGGGGCTGTGTATTACGAACTGAGAGTCTTCAAAAAATACTCAAAGGGTCCAATCGAAAAGATCTCTTAGAGTACATTAAAACTAACAGACCGATCTTTATTGAATTAGGACCCCCTTCTGAATTAGACCCTCTTCTTGAATGGCTTGTACTTCTCAAGCAAGCAGGTCTTCGAAATCCAAGCTTGATTCTTGGTGTCAAGAATCATAAGGAGTGGGGCAAAGAAATATCGCGGCTTCTTGATGTTCCTGGGAGCAAAGTTTTGACATCAGGAGCAACAATATCATCATTATCGACAATAATTCGACATATGCGGAAAGACCAGAGTGATATCAATTGGTCACGACGACTTATGTTCGCATCAGCATACCCAGCAACGCAATACGGTGATAGTGTTTCTGAGGTGTTTAGCTATCTCTTGAGTAGGAATTTGGCTGCTGCTCCAGACGAGATACAGAGGGTTTTAGGAGGTAATATGCTTTCGATTCTCCCACCTAGACCGATGTTCCTAAATTACGAGGAAAATAATGCTTCAGTAGTGGCAGAAGAGAGTCTTGGCAAAGCAGCCATGAATGAGCTTGCAAGAATTCTTCAGCTCTTGGAAGCTCGAAAAATGCTTGGAATTATTTCTATTGACTATATGATTGACAATGATGGAGGTCATGTCCATCTTGATAGTGCAGTTCTAACATTAAAAAGTCCAACATCACCAAAGGCAACAAGTTTGGCAGTTTTGCAGGAGAAGAATGGCTCCATTATGGTTTCAGGATGGAAACAGGCTTTTTCTGAAAGTCTTGTAACACGAGATGGAGTTTTATTAGATACATTAGTTCGTGCAAATGCCAAATTGGAGGGACCAATCTATGGTTCTCCAGCTCATCTAACACGTTTTGATCAAGCTCTATTAAAATGTCTTCAGTTAGACAATCCGAAAGAGGTTCTCTCAGCACTTCATTTCGGAATTGAAATTGCCAAATCTGAATCTGGTGTCTTCTTTATGTGTAATGAAGACATGTCTGCTCTTGAAGTCACGTCTGGAGATTATGTCCTTGCGTTAGATTCAAACACTGGAAAATGGGCGGCCGGTGAGGTAAGAGAACATCCAAGATGCGGAGAACGTACTATCGTTGTTTCCGAGTCAGATGCATTACTTTTTGGTTTTCGAAATTCTTCCGTTGTAAATCTTGTAAAATATGAGGATGAGATTGCTAATATCTCAAAGGCTGTTCTTTCGTATGAAGCGATGAAAAGTCTTGATAATGCAGAGCTTTCATCATATATGCATCTACATGAAAGAGAGATTCGTGAATCAATCGATGGTATTCTTATAGGTCGTGACACACAATTGAGTGTGGGGAGTGAAGACAAAAGAGTCAATCTTTGTTTGAAAAACTCTGTACCGCCTCTACTCTCAGGAAAAGTAGGAAGATTATCAGAAGAAGATGTAAGCTTTAGACCTGCACAAGCCTTCAGTGAAATCAATGTAATTCTATGTATCTCCAAAGCATCTAAAATGAAAACAAAAGATGTGACATTAAAAACGTTGCACGCTGCAAGAGCGCAGCTTGCCCCATTGAGTAAGAAAGTTCCTGAGCTTGACCTGTTCCTAAATGGACTTCGAAAAAATGCTTCTCGGTCCCAAATTGCAGCTTTGGTTGCACTTAGTGTTATAAACACACTTGTTCACAATCAAACAGAGGGGAGGTTAGCACTGGTGACTTTTGGAGAAAATCCTGAAAAGTTCTCTATTCAAAGGGGAACACAAGTCCAGCCTTATATCGAGTTCTTTGAAGACTTGCAGTCGGAGGAAGTTCTCATCTCGTTGATATATTCAATAATCGATATAATAGATGAGGCTGATGGACATGAGAATATGGCTGGCGCGTACAGAACAATTGCTGAGTATTTAGAGGACTTTGGAACAGAGAGACCAACATTGGCTCTTATTCTTAGTAATGGTTTAGGAACCTACGATGAAGAACATCTTTCATTTCTCAGAGCGATTTCAGACCACGATAGATATAGACTTGATATACTATCTCTTGGAAAAGAAGGAGATATGAAAGGAAATCTTAGAATGTTGAAGGGATTGAAATCTAGAGTCCTTCCAGTTGAATCGTTTTCATCGCAATTATTTACAGGATACCTACTGGATTTCATCGAGAGCGTGACACAGGGTTCTACTGACCATCAGTCCTAAGTTTAAAACTCATGTGTTCAATTGCAGATATTCGCATCTCCAATTTATCAATTTCAATCTCAACTTGATCCACGAGATACTGTACATTATTGATTCTTTTCAAAATCTCTGAGGATGAATCATAGCTGCTAGAATCTTTCCTTAGGTGTTTAGCAAATGCAGATGTACGACCAAGCATCTCCTCAAGGACATCTAACCTTTTTTCTAATGTGAGAAGTTTACTTGAAAAATCCTCATTATTATTCACGAGAAAAATCACCCTGATTCAAGTTTGTATTTTCTTTAGCCTTTTTTCAAGGTCAATGAGTCTTTTTGAGAGGGATTCAATTCGTTCTATATTGTCCAATAATCTAGAATGCAAAACATCCATAGTTCCACGATCTTTCTCAACCAATTCAGAAGTAGGTGAAGTTGACTTGAGTAATGATTCAAGTGAATCCATACGTTTGGTGAGGTCGGCTAATAATCGATCCGAGTTATTCTCTAATAGTGTGGTTGGTTGCTCAAATCTTTCGGGTTTTGCGGGTTTTATTGAACTCACTGATACCTTCCTCTGTTTAACCGTGACCTCTTTTGTAGGTTGGACTGTTGCGATACTTTCTCCTCCAGCTACCCAAAGAGGAGTCATGTATTTTCTCGCCAGCAGGTCTGGATTATTATGATTAAAAGTTGTAAACGCAGAGATTCTGTTTGGTTGGTCCCAAAAACATGCATCCATTGTATTCTTACTCATGAATATTAGAGTCGCAATTCCATTAGGTGTGTTCTTGAAGAGTTCCAAGCCTGTCAACCATCGTGTGACCAATGCGGCGAACTTTGGTATTTTGTTGGGTTTACCATGTTGCACCTCGATACTCTCAGATGAAGGATTAAGCAATACTTCCTTAATCCAGTCAGATATTTTCACCTGCTTCTTTGGAAGAGTGAGCACTGTCATTTCAGCTAACTCGCCTTCAGATGCGTCCAGTCTGAGCTGCTCAACATAATCCAAGTGTGGTTCAGTAAAAGAATCTGGCAACTTCTCTCCAAGAGCATTTTGAAGAAGAAAACTCATAATTTGATACGGAGGTATTTGATTTGTTTGAAATGCTACAATAGACTGAGATTCTTGGGGACCAAAGACCATGGCCACGAATTTTTTTGCTGTAAGACCCTTTGAACCAATCATTAGGATAGCCAGATTATTCCATTCATCACGATCCCTTGACAACCTTGAAAATCTATCAGCTGGAATAATTAGTGATTCTTGATTGCTCTTGTCACGCAAATCTCCCTTCATGCCTTTCGATATAAGACCTTGTTCAATCCATCCAGTCTTTAGCATCCCAGTTGGTAATGTTGCTAGCATATATCCAGATAGCTGCCCGCTATGATAAAGCGCCTGAAGGTGGGTTGTCATCCTATCAATCATGCGTTCACCTCTAACTGGATGTCATTCTATTGACGGCATCTACAATCAATTTCAACTTCATATCATTATCCACATGGATAGATATACCATTTCCTTCTTTAGCTATTGCATCCATAATGTCCTTTGCAGATTCCGTTCCTACTGAAACACTTAGTATTTTGACAGTCTTATCACCAAGATTTGTTCTAGTGACTTTCACTGGATTTTGACCTGTAGAATACACTCCACTTGAAAAAAGTATGATGATCGTCGGCAAATCATTGATTTCACACAATGCATGGGCTTTATCTAGTCCATACTTCAGTGCAGCTCCGGGATTAGAAGTTCTCTTAGCGAACTTATCGCTTGCAGCATCAACCCATTTTTTGAACGCTTCAAAGAGTGATGCAGAGTATAGAGGTGAAAATTCTTGTTCTTCGCCAGTTTGTGAGTTGAATGTGAGAAATGGAAGCACTTCATCAGAATACACAATTCCAGCGAATTGAGAATCTTTCCCATAGCCACGATAATTTGATTGAATAGTATCAAGAGTTTGGAGGATGGCTTGATGTCGGGAAATGTAATTCGCTTTAGCAGCATCCTCATCGACTTGTATATCGACAATGTGTGTAGCAGCGGCTACCTCTACAATCATGAAAATGTTCCTCTGTTGATATTCTTCAGCTCCAAGGTGAATCTTGAAAAGATTATTCCATTTGATTCTAGCAGCTTCCGTGTTTGACTCCGTTGGACTGAGATACCGGACCACAAAGCCTACTCCTAAATCAGTTAGTATAAATTCTTGTCCAAGATGGAGTACCAAACCTTCAAAGTGCTCTTTGAAATCATCAATTCTCTTTGAAATAGCTTGGACCATTGTGTGATTCTGAAGGTTTCTCTTTGAAATAACATCAAGGTGGATTTCAGTACAAATAGGTAGTTTATCATGAAGAGGATTCAGAGTAATTTCTTCTTCATCATCACAACCAAGCATGTCATTGATACGTGAATCAAGTATAATCATCCCTTCGGGAACCTTTTCGGAGTATTTGACATCTGCATAAATCGATGAGAACTTAGAGGTGATCTCATATGTTTCAATGGATGTCGATAATTCAGTAGTCGAAACAAAACAAAGACCCTGTTGATTTCGTCCTCGTTTTGCAAGTAGTTTCAATGAAACTCCTCCATTAGTAAATTCGTGTATTGTAAATCTCAGTAGCAACTGAACGAGATCCGTAGAAGACCTCAACTCTAAGACTTGCTTTTCCTTTAGTTTCAGTCATTGGGACAAGTTTCAGTTCAAGCTTCTTGTCAGATTTTGGACCAACATCGTGATGTTCGTTTGTCACTTCAGATACACCATCTGAAGTTACTAAAGACACAATCACTCGAATTCCGACAACAGTAGGACTTGGATTCTTCACTCTCAAACTATAGTTGAATGCTTTTCCGGCAACAATATTGTTAGGAACTTCCCCCAATCCAACCTTCAAACCCATCTGGGAGGGAGATAGTGGTCGTCCTTTGGGCCAACGAGTTATCCTTCCCAATTCATGAAGGCGTGACAATGAGGTCTTTAGCTCTCTCAACTCAAGATTTAGTGTGGACGCAGCTTCACCCATATCAAACGTACCATCATTTAATTCGTAGTACGCGAGAACTTTTCTATCTGCTTCTATTAAATCACTAACACCTTCAAGAATCTGCAGAATTGCTCCAGGTAATTCATGTGCTTCAAGAAGGGAGTAATATTTTCCACCATCTACAGATGCTGCTATTTTTCTAAATGATTCTTCCACTAGTGGGTTGCAACCGCAAACAAAGATGAAAACAGTACTCCCAAAATCAGAACGTAATTTCTTGACTTCATCTATTGGATCATATCCCTTAGGACAACCATTTGGAAAATAATCATCTCCAATGCTATTGTAGAGTTTTCCATGTGGTGGTGCATCACCAACAAGAAGTAATACCTTGTACGCATCTAGTTCCCAAGTGAGTTTAGTTCGAGCGTCAAAGAGACCATCAGCTACAGCTTCGGGAGTATCACCACCTTCAGAAGGTCTCAAGTCGGAGATCAATTTGTGTACTCGCTTTATTTTCTCAGTGAAATCAAACACACTCGTAACGTATGTCCTATCCTGTGGTGGATGGTCACGATATGAAACGATACCAAAACGTATCTCCAACCCTTCGGTTCGAGTAGTAATGCGGTCTACAATCTCAAAGAGGCTGTCTTTGACAGCCGTGATATCATCCTTCATTGAACCAGTTGTGTCAACTACAAATGCAATGTCGAGTTTGGTGGAGGCCAGCCCAATCCACTCCAAATCCTGCTTGGTCCTTGTCCAATTAAGCCTTTGCTGCTAGGCATAGCGCAGGAAATTTTAGGACCAAATTCTAATGTAATTATATGACCGAACTAGGCGATACCGATATTCAGTTAGAATTTGTTTTCGAAGGAAACCTCATTTTGAAAGGCATCATAAATAGAATCTATGCCCCATTAATTGTAGAAGAGATAAAGTCTAAACTTCCCTTTGAGGGCAGAACTGCACTTATGCGAGGAGAGATGAAGATCACTTTGGGCATTTCAAAGGGCAATGCAAAACCAACTAATGAGGTTAAGAAAGCAGATATCGCATACCAACCTCTTGGCGATTCTTTAGATATCTATCTGAGTGACAAACAAACCTTCAGTCAAGTTAATGTGATTGGTAGAATAATATCTGATGAACCAGATCTTGAAGCGTTGAGTGAAGTGCGCCGTGGAAGTTTGGTTACTATACGACTAGCAGAATGAGATTCTTCAAATGCGTTGAAGTTTGGTTATGAGTGCCTTTTTCTCATCAACCTCAATTTCTGAAGGGTCGACGACCATACCTGCTTCATGAGTTTCAATTCTTACTTCGACACCAGAGTGCTTTACACTTTTAATACCATTACTGGAAAGGGCTCGAACACGAAGCTGTGTCGTATTGAATTCTGTCTTATCTGATGTTTCAATCGCAACTGTGTCTCTACGAAGTTTAATCTTCGAGATTCGAACTTGTTCTTTAAGCTCAGCCACTTGAACCTGAAGGTCCTTTCTCTGGCTGCTCTCTTGTTCAAGCTGTGTCTTCAAGTCTATGTGAGCTTCACGAGGAACATAATGTTTGGTCTTGTCAATCCATTTGACAATAGTCCCATCAAACTTACGAGTTGTGCTAACTTGATTGAGAGCTTTCAAAACAGCTATGACATCGTACACACGCCGTTTAGGAGTATTCAAACGTTCAGCCAAGACGTCGCTTCTAATTCCCGCTTCCCCACACTCTTTCAGTACCCTGACTGATTCTTTGGCCAAGTCCACTAGTTTCAATTATGCACCCCACTTCAATTCCGGCGGCCTGCTCAATAGAGCACACTTCCTTCATACTTGGTAAGCGTCGTATATATGGGTTTGTAATTTACCCATTATACGAATACGTTGCGATTTATCGAACGTATTACTCACATACTACATTAAAAAGAATCTAGTAAAAACCATCTTAGTATTGTTTCGAAAAATGAGAGACTACATTATTCGATATTGTCTCCAAAATTTCGCAAGAAATTCTCTTATCCATGACACCTACTACACATTTGACTAGACCAGACATTTTTTAACTTGGCTCAAAGGTTCGAAGAAACATTAACCACCCAAGATTTGGAGTGGATTACAAGATGAGTAAGAAGAAAGTCATAATAATGGGAGCAGCAGGCCGCGATTTTCATAATTTCAATGTCTTCTTCAGGAATAATGAGGACTACGAGGTTGTTGCGTTCACTGCTGAACAGATACCAGGAATCGGCGACAGAATCTATCCTCCGGAGCTCTCGGGACCACTATATCCAAAGGGAATCAAGATCTACCCAGAGGAGCAACTTCCCGAACTCATCAAGAAATTTAATGTTGAGCAATGTATATTGGCGTATTCGGATCTACCTCATGAGGTTGTAGGCCACAAAATAGCATGGGTAAATAGTCTTGGGCCAGATATGCGATTGATGGGTCCAGATACTACTATGATTAAAAGCAAGAAGCCAGTCATCGCAGTATGTGCTGTTCGGACTGGATGTGGTAAGAGTCAGACGTCTAGACGTGTGAATCAGATTCTAGTTGATCTTGGACTTAAACCTGTAAATATCAGACACCCGATGCCATATGATCCGGACCTAACAACACAAATTGCCCAACGCTATGCTACCCTAGAGGACATGGATAAGTACCGTTGTACCATTGAAGAACGCGAAGAATATGAGCCTATGATAAACATCGGCGTCATTCTTTATGCAGGGGTAGACTATGGCAAAATCTTGGAACAAGCAGAATCCGAAGCTGATGTAATTACATGGGATGGAGGCAACAACGATTTCCCATTTTACAAACCAGACCTTCTAATTGTACTCACCGACCCTCACAGACCCAGCCACGAAATTTCTTACTACCCTGGAGAAACTAACCTTCGAATGGCAGATGTTGTTGTGATAAACAAAATTGATACTGCAGATTATGAAGATATTGAGGAAGTGAGAGAGAACATAATGATTGTCAATCCTAATGCCATGATTATAGATGCAGCTTCTCCCCTCACCATTGATGATATTGAGAAGATTCGAGGAAAGCGCGTTATAGTCGTGGAAGATGGACCGACAGTAACCCATGGTGATATGCCATATGGTGCAGGATACATTGCAGCCAGAAAAGCTGGAGCAATCATTGTTGACCCAAGACCATTTGCTGCTGGAAGCATCAAAGATACTTTCGAGAAATACTCACATCTGGAGGACGTCTTACCTGCAATGGGTTATGGTAAGGTGCAAATGGAGGAACTACAAAAGACAATTAACAAATCAGATGTTGACGCCATCGTCATCGGAACTCCAATAGACCTTAACCGTGTCATCAAGATCGATAAGCCAAATGTCAGAGTAAAATACGATCTTCAGGAAATCGGAAGACCAAATCTTGTAGATGTTTTGTCAGAGTTTGTCAAGAAACACAAACTCAAGTAGAGTAATTGGGGGAGTAAACTCCCCCTTAGTTTCTGTTTTCCAATTCAGAGAACATAATCTGGAAAATCACTTATTCCTTTTCTGGACTCCAAATCTCGGTATAAAACTACTGCAAAGATATAGGTCAGAGCGCTAAAGAATATTGATGAAATCAGTGACTCTAATATGAGTCGATAGGGTTCCGGCAAGAAAGTGAAAGTCAAAACAGTACTAACTACTATCCCCAATACAGAAGTAGCAAGAATGAGAAGTATCAATCCTCCAAAGACGTGGAAGAAATTGCCACTAGTTAACTCCCAAGACCTCTTCAAAGAGTCAATTGCTGATAAATCGGTATCAATCACAATTGCCAGTGTAGGAGCAAACCGGATATTGATGTAGATAAGGACGACTCCACCTACGACTAGCAGACCAAAAGCTGACATCAGAAGCTCCAAAGATCCAGGTTGAATAATAGGATTAAATGGATCTGAAATATCAATCATATCCATAGCTCTAAAGATTAGTATTGTGGCTGGCGTGAACAGAATGGCAGCAAAAGAAGTGAGTATTAATTGCACAATTATGATGATAGGAGTTCTACCAAAAGAATGTGAGAAACTAGTTCCAATAGCTCCTCTATTTTCACCGTACTCATCAAGAGTAAACTTGATTGCTGCACCGATAACAATCGCATTAATGACAAAGGTGACTATTGCAAATCCTAGTGAAAGAGCTATAAGAGGAGGATTAGACAATGGGTCTAGAATGAGGCTTATCAAAAAGCTGAGGGGATCTGTTCCCAATGTCCCAAGTATATCAAACAAAACTAGGAGCAGAACAAAAGAAACTCCAATAAAAGTCGCACTTAGAATGCCTACAATAATGATGTACTGAAGTAGATTTCGGACCCATACCGTAAAGGTTCTAGTAACAAGTTCAGAAGCACTTAATGCATAATTATGACCAATCGGTTGAGACTGATCATATCCAAGATCATCTTCAAAAGCCAACTGAAGTCCTCCTTGTATTTTGATTCTGTCAATAGGTATCATCATTTCATTGAATCAGAGTGGGAATATCTTATGTACTATCTCTTATGCAGGTTTTGGTCTATTATCAATGATCTCCATGAATTTCATACCACCTGCTCGTTCAATAAGTTCTTCAAAGCCAATGATAGCCACACTTGGAGTCACTTCTGCATTTGTCTTTGTCAACTTCTGAATCTCATATATCAAGGATTTGTAGTCGCCTGGTACTGGTCCTCTGGGAGCAACATAGAGATTCAAGACATCCATGCTGTAGGGATCTGACATATCTTCCTTAGCAACCTCAATTTGTACTTCTTCGATCTCGCTTATTGATAGAAGCATCTCCCTGAGTGCCGTGAGATTGACAGTTGCGCCTTTGATTTTCTTCTCGCTCATTCCCATGATGTCCATCTGTGCTTGGGCATCGTTGGTTCTACCAATATCCCAAAAGAAGGGACCATCAAACTCACAGTGAGGACATTTGCCTCTCTCTTGATGTGAAGCTACATCACCGAGTAGGAATCCTTCAAACACAGTGCCGGTTCCATCAAGGTGGAATAAACACATGTGTCCAGATTCATCTTCACCAACGAAATCGTAGGTACCATCATCATTGAGCTTAACGAGTTCAAAAGCAAGCATCAATGGAGAAACGTTATGGTATGGTCCATGTCGATCGCATTGGACAGCGAATGATATCTTGCTCTCAGAAGATGCATAACCACCAACAACACGAACCTCCTTTGCGCCCTTCTCTGTCAATGTTTCAATCATGTCATCAACTGCAGGCTCGTAGATTTTTTCACCAGCTAAGACCATTACACACTTCTCTGGAGCCTCATAGTTTGGAGCTTCTTTCATTGTTCTGAAAAATCTGTTTCGAAGGTAGCTTGGCATACCTGCAAAACCATTAACCTTGAAAAGACCAGCAAGATCAATCAACCGTTCACTGGGAATTGCTCCACCAGCACTTGTGGCTACATAGAACTTTGACATCTGTTTTAGACCCAAATTCACTGCATGCCATCCAAGATGAGGAGCATAAGGAAAGAGGTTCATACTAATCAATTCCCATCCACTATCAACAAAAGGATCAATTGCCATCTGCCCAACTTTAACACAGTTCGTGTACAAGAGGTCATTGTCATACCGAGTTAAGAAGACGGGAGATGGTAAACCGGATGCTCTACCTGAACTTAACCAAAACTGCAATGGTGAGAACTGAAACGTAGCTCGTTCTTTCAATCGAGCTGTTGCAGCCTCCTTACCAATTCTCAACTTGACCTTAGCACCATTATTTCGAATAAATTTGGCTAAATCCCTATGACCTGATTCATTTGCATATTTCATGAGGTTACCAATTGCTTCAGCTGATTCACGTGATCTGCCATCGACTTCTGTGGGGTTCAGTACGAAACTCTGGATGTTATCTCTATAATCGATTTTTTTTACAAGAGGAATGTTATATTTTGCCCAGTCTTCAATACATGTGATATTGAATGGATCAATATTGTTATCTTTGAAGAGCTTACGATAGTAAGGATGATTTGGCCAGACTTGATAGCGAATGAATGCTCGGAATTTCTTGTCCTGTATCTCCTTAATCTCACGATGATTTGTTTTCTTTAATTCTTGAAATGTGAATGTGTCCTTTGTCAATCAGTAACCTCC
>PJET01000217.1 GCA_002825515.1 Candidatus Thorarchaeota archaeon MP11T_1
GCTATCATGCTTGAACCGTTTGAGAATGTGTATTTGAGTTCTAAACTCCAAGAGGAGGTAAACTCCGCTTTTAGGACACACATGCCAACTCGGCTCTTTTCTGGAGTCTTTAGCGAGATTGGTGATGCAAGCCATCCAAAGAGTGGAGTAGGACGACTTCCTCAGTGGGTATTTGAAGTGTTTGGCAAGTGGACAACCACCTTCTTCAATTGCGGTTGTCGTGAGTATCCGGAATGTGACCATGGTAAAGTAAGTCTTGGCAGATGGCTCGTTGAGAAAAGAAAAGAAGGTCTGAATCCCTCCGGACTTGCACAGAAACTTCATGATGATTTTGAGCTGTGGGCATATCCTGGAGATGTCTTCTCTTGGCTTGACTCTTTAATTCATAATCTCAAAGCTGTCCAAAGAATAGCTGATGTAGCTGGCAAGACAGATCTTCACGTTCAAATAGAAGACCAGATTGCTCGTATTGAGCGTCCATTGGAGAATATTGAAAGAAGCGATTAGATTGATTTACTGAGTAGCATTATCCTTCTCAATCTCAAAGAGAACTCTAATATTGCCAACCAGTCCTGGCGGCATAGAATCAAGATTCAGGTCTAGCCATTTGTGCAGGTCTCTTCTGATCGTCTCCTTCTGGTCTAATTCTGATTGCACTTCAGATCGATCCTCAGACACTAAGTGAAAGTGAGTACATCCGCAGCTACATGCACCTTCTAAGACCATATCAATATCAACAGAGGTTTTTCCACACATTCTACAGACAAATATCATTGTGTTATCGCTCCAAACTTAAGCATCATCAAGTATCTATGAGGATTGGTATGGCTTAGGTAATACTTCCATTTTCAGGACTAGACTTATTTGGTGCTTATTAGCGCATGTTTCTGGGGCGCTTCAGATGGCACGAAATTGTATGTTTTGTCGCGAAAAATCAAAAATACGTTGCGACAAGTGTCGAAACGAATGTTGTCAGGATCATGCTATCAAATGCCCCAAATGCGGTACTATTACCTGTATTCGCGACTTAAATCGTAAGGTAACCTGTCCCGCATGTCAAAAGAAACTGGACATCTGCCCTGAATGTCTTCTTAATGGTAAGATTGTACGAACAATATCTGGTATCAGGCAATGTCCCGAATGTGGATGGAATGGTTAGGGAAACCACAGAAATGCCAGAAGAAAGAGAACAATCGCTATAATAGCTGCAATTATCCAAATTCTCTTACCATATCCCCAAACAATTGGTATGGGGCCTAAAAGTATGATGCCTTTACTTTGTCCTCTATGCTGAACTTTTTCGAAATCTGTACGCATTAGCATAGATACAATTCCTGAGATGATGATAAGAGCTCCTATGATTATCATTGCCCATGCAAGGAGGTCGATGGGGTCCCCTATCTGCATTTGCTTCACCTTGAATCAAAGATTATACTTGCAAGATCGAATTCCATTCTCTCATAACCGCCCACTTCATCTCCTTCAAATGCCCACAGAGTAACGAGGTCTCCATAAATCTCGTATTCCAAGGTTGTTTCAATCTCCTTGATGTGTGTTCCCATGGGATACCTCCAGATGATTTCAAAATCATATGGCGCTTCTTCTTCCTCCAACCAAGTTTCAATCATGTTGGCGCCCTTTTGAAACTTGCCAGAAAAATCTATCAAATAGACTACAGATACAATGTCTGTTGCACCTTTGAGAAATATATCACAATAGTCTACTTGAGATTTCACTCGCTCATTATTGATTTCAACTCTCTCAAGATTAAGAAAATGCTGCATATTATCAGCAAACTTCTCAATCTCTTTTTTGAAAAGCCTCTCATCCCGCAAGACCTTGCGATAGTATCCTTCTGGATCAATATACTCATAACAGAGTCGTTCATGAACCTCCCCACTCCTAGAAACTGAAAAGAATGAATCTGCATGAATTGGTTCTACCAACTCGGATAGAGCATTTTCCACATCTCATCACCTACTCAAGTGGTACTGCATGGATACCATTTTCTGAAAGATGTTTTGAGAGGGTTCTTCCGTTTTCAGTGAAACAGTATGCTACTCTTGGTTTGACCTCTTTTGCGAAATCTACTAGTCCATGAAAATCAGAATGAGCACTTAACGGAAATCCCCTTTCTCTAAATTTTCCTATTGTCCATCCAGAGAGGTTGAAATATTCAAGCTTTGTTTCATATCTGGCAAAAACTGATTTTCCTAAGGTTCTTCTCATATTGTCTATTGTGTGTCTAGACGATGAACTCACTATAACTGCTCCTTCATCAAGAGTTTCGTTTAGCTTATGGCTTCGAATTGTATGATGCTGAAGGTCTATACCATGTTGTTTGTAGACTAAACATACTTTGTCTATACTTGTATTTCCAGAAATGACTCTGAATCCACCTCGTTGGAGTAAAGCGATAGCTTCCTGAGATTTACCAAGTGAATATGCATGAAATAAAGGAATTCGTTCATCTTCAATCACACTCATTGCAGTTTCCATGATATTATCATAGACTGTTTTTCTTGTTGGAAAAATCCATTGTGGAGTACCATAAGTTGCCTCTGTTATAAGCACATCAGCCTCAATGGGTTTTGCTGCTTTATGAACCAGACTATCAACATTGTTGAAGTCTCCAGTATATAGTACCTTGAGATTGTCATTGAACTCAAGAAGAAACATCGTAGAACCAAGCACATGACCCGCATTCAGAGCTGTAATGTTCACACCAATCTGCCCAAACATATCTCCTGGTTTGATAATTGTCTTGTTTACGAAATTGTTAGATCTCCGTGCCTGCCACGTATCAAAGGTCCCCTCAGTAGCAATAATATGCCTAGCATTCTTCAGACCTCCAATATGATCCGAATGAGAATGTGAAAGAAGCGTTGTTTCACCCTTTATACCAGTGTCAAGAGCGAGTCTAACGTCACCATACTCCAAGAGGAATCCGGTGCCACTTTTTCTCAGACTCACAGTAGACATGCAATAACCATCCAAGGACAAACCAGTATAGAACAAAAGGATTTCCCACTATCAAAATTCTAGAGTGATTTCCTCAACAGTAATAATTTCCTACATGAAGTGATTTTGCAATTTTCTTGAAGTTCTTGAATTAGCTCAAGTTGCCCATTTCCTATAAGTGGAAGTTCAATTTGATTGATATTCCTCTCAGAAGCCTCAGCGATAAGACTGTCAGCAATTTGGCTCCAGCTTATTGAATCCGGATCTATCATTATTGGTGTGACGCATAGTGCATTTGACAAACTCCAAAAACCTGCTAAAGCTACAACTTTTTCTTCATCATTCACTGTCATTAGACAGCTCCTATATGCTGCGAAATCGCGAGCAAGCCATACAAATGAATTGACTAATCCCATTGATTTACTCTGATCCCAGATTAGTTCTCTTACTTGTTCTTTGTTGTCTTCCTTCATCCATTGGACTGGTTTCTCTTTGATCTTCTTGGTTATTCCGAATGAGTAATGTTCGAGGGTTCCACTCTCTGAAAATCCAATACGTTTGATTATGTCTGTCACCCAAGAATCCAATTCAAGACTCAATGGAAAGCCAAGGTTGTTCTTTCCAGTTTCAAGTGATACTAAAACATCCACATCGCGTATAGCTACTGTTCTAAAAAAAGGCAAGGATGATTTCACAATCTGATATGTTGTTGATTCTCTGAACTCCTTGAATACAGCAACTGATGCTATTACCATAGCCAGTCGTGTTCTATCCCTGTAGATTGATGTTCCTCCAATAATCTTGTTTTCGATAGATGTCACAAAAGTTATGCTTTCAGGAAGTTGTAGAAATGCTTTTGCTAGGAGTCGGTTCAGATGACTTGATGGACTGGATGCACTAAGAAGATCTAACCAAGTATCTACTTCATTTTTGGCCAACCTCCCGTTGAACATCACATTTTTGTTCATCCATTTCCCTCTGAGCGATCCATTGTATTTTTCCTAGATATTATTCAATCTGGAACTCATAAGTAGTATGTATCAAATATCGAAGGGTTTATTCATACTCAAGAGTAGCGCGAAGCTGAAAATGCAGTCGCTTGTACTTACTGCAGATGGTCTTCAACTCGCGGACACGCCAATCCCCCCTCTTATGCCAGGTGATGTTCGAATAGAAGTCCGTTCAGTAGGCATATGTGGAACAGATATCTCAATCTGGAGGGGTGAATATGACGTACCCCTTCCAATCATTCTTGGTCATGAAATAGCTGGTGCTGTTCATGAGAGCTCGGTACCTGAGCTTATTCCTGGGACCATAGTGACAACTGAGATAGATGTATCATGCGGAAGATGTTGGTACTGCCGGAGTGGAAGCCGCAACTATTGTGCAGAGAAGGAAGTACTTGGAATTACAAGAGATGGCGGTCTTTCTGAATACATCAGTGTTCCTGCAGATCTAGTACATACTCTTCCTGCAGGTGTTGATGTAATGTCTGGCACTTTTGTCGAACCACTTGCATCTGCAATAAAGACCGTTTCTGATAGTCCAGCTGATGTTGGAGAGCCAGTACTCATTCTGGGAAGTGGTAAGATAGCTCTTCTCCTTGCACAGGTCTACGATGCAAGCGGTGCTGATGTTATTATTGTTGGAAGAAACCGATGGCAATTAGGACTTGCACGTCAACTGGGTCTAATGAATACGCTGGATGTTTCCAACGAAGACTGGAAGAAGAAGGTAATGGCGGCTACTCATGGCGTAGGTCCAAGAATTGTTGTTGAAGCCACTGGGAATATCGATGGCATTCGGATGGCATTTGATGTTGTCAGAAATGGTGGCATTATTAATTTAAAGAGCATGCATGGTATTGATTTTCCATTTGACCCTACCGCGATTGTGAACAAGGAACTTACGATATACGGAGCTAGTAGAGGTCCGTATGAAAAAGCTCTTGAAATGCTTCAGAAGGGCCGAATTGAGGTTAAACGTCTGGTTTCACGAACTTTCCGATTAGAAGAAGGCACCAAGGCTTTTGAATATGCAAATCAACCATCTGTGACAAAAGTCGTAATTAACATCTGAGGGGTCCGTGAATGCTTCAATTCGATACGGATTTGCATATCCATTCACTGCATTCCATAGGTGTAAGTAAAGATATGACAGTTCCAATGCTATCTAGAGGTGCAGGAAAAAAAGGTCTTCATATTATAGGAACTGGTGATGCAACGCAACCAGACTGGTTACGTCATCTTAGAAAGAATCTAACCTTGAAAGACAACTCGCTGATCTGCGACTCAATATCGTTTATTCTCACTGTAGAGATTGAAGACAATGAGTCAATTCATCACGTCATTCTTTTACCAGATTTTGAGTCAGTAGAAATCTTGAGAGTTGCTCTGAAAGTGCATTCACCTAATATTGATGCTAAATGGGGTGGACGTCCTCGTGTAAATATCAACGGTGAATTACTTGCTGGATTTGTGCGAGATGCTGGTGGTATGATTGGACCAGCTCATGCTTTTACGCCTTACAAATCTATTTTCAGAGAGAATAAGCATTCGAGCTTGGTTTCATGTTATGGTGATGAAACTCCCCATATACACTTTCTAGAGTTAGGTCTATCTGCTGATTCGGAGACTGCAGACTATATTCCTGATCTTAGAAGACTCACCTATATTACATCTAGTGATGCGCATTCTCCAACTCCAAACAAGCTTGGACGAGAGTTTGTGAGGTTTAAGATGCAGGAGCCAACCTTTGATGAGCTAAGGTTAGCAATTAAACGAAAAGGAGGAAGAAGAGCAGTCCTGAATATTGGACTTGATCCAAGGCTTGGCAAATATTATCTTTCATTCTGCTCAAGCTGCAGAAGAACGTTGGTAGTTCACACTGGTGCTCAACCACCAAGTTTTGACAATCTGAATATATACATTAGTTGCCAGGATATTGCAGAAAAGAAGCACCTTTTGGATGACATTCACAAACGAAAAGTGAAGTGTCCAGCTGATGGAAAAAAACTCAGACTCGGAGTTCGAGACAGAGCAGTAGCCCTTGGAGATGGAGAGATAAAGACTCCTCCTCATCGTCCGCCATACTTCCATATTGCGCCACTCTTGGATATCATTGCTCTATCACTTGAAGTCAAATCGTCTTCATCGAAACAGGTGAGGAAGCTCTACAACAAGATGCGTGAGGTGTTCGGTCCTGAAACAATCATCCTTGCTAAAACCTCTATCGATGAAATTGGTGAGCTTAATCACCGAGTCGCTCAGATGATACAGGCGTACCGAAACAAATCGATTGGCTATGTATCTGGTGGAGGAGGTCGGTATGGTAGACTGATTCCTCCATGGGAAGGTGCTTTGAAATGACTGTTGTACGAGGAATCATTCGAGAGATTGGTAAAAGCCGAACCACTCAAGTTTCTGCTCGTCGATGGTATGGAACAACAGATATTGTTATTCAGGACGAGAAAACAGGCAAAACATACAGTGTGCGACTCTCAGCTACTGTTATGGATAAGCATAGGTTCCTTCCACGAGTCGGTATGAGGGTCATCCTTCACGGATATGTTGAGGAGGCTGAATACGGTTTATCTGACTTTGTTGTTTCACGTGTTACCGACATCAAACATGAAGGAGCTGGTTTGAAACGTGTTTACGAATTTGACTGATGTTACTTTTTTCTTGATCTGATTAAGAAAGCTGGCGCAAGTATCCATTGAGACCTGCACTTGGGACATTTGCTGGGTGCCTTTGTCGTCTTTCCAACTTTGAACACAAATTGACATTTGCCGCAACTTGCTGGACGAATCAGAAGTTCTTTGTTCTCTCTCCTCACCGATTTTGAAATATGATCAAGGTCCTCATATACAATTGATCTTTTCTTTATGTCAAGCCGCTCACAGATTTCC
>PJET01000085.1 GCA_002825515.1 Candidatus Thorarchaeota archaeon MP11T_1
AAGATCTGAGATAACGTATAGAAAGACCTCGAGAAATTATTATGGATTGACTGAGAAGGGACATCTCACATTGGACCAACTCGAAAGACTATCAGATTAGTTTTGTATTAACTGAGAGAGTGTATAGGAGAAGTGTTTTAACATATAATACATTAAACCTCACAGCGGTTCGAGCAATAATGTCGAACTTTAGAAATTGAGGTAGGGAAAAATGTCCAAGAAATGGATACAGACAGCTGATTGGAAGAGTGAGAAACACGTTCCTGTGATTGATATCAAGAAAGTTGAGGATGGAAAAGCTGTTGTCATGGTTTCCGTTGGTAAGGAAATTGCACATCCAAACACAACTAATCATCATATCAAGTGGATGGATCTTTTCTTCTGGCCAGAGGGAGAAAAGTTTCCTGTAGAGATTGGGTACGCAACGTTCGATCATCATGGTGAATCTGCACAAGGTCCAGATACTAGTGGAATTTACAGCGAGCCAGTTGCCAAGTTTGTTTTCAAAACAGGTAAATCAGGAACCTTAATGGCTACATCCTATTGTAACATACACGGACTCTGGAAGAGTGAGGCCAAACTCAAAGTCTAATCCAGATTAAATGGGCTAGCCACATGGCTGCCCCCATTCTTTTCTTTCTAATTCATTCTCTGAGAGTGTTGCAACCATTTACATCAGACAGTGTCGCACCCCAAATTGTATCCCCGTCTGTGCTCCCACATACCATCATTCGTTTGCCAATATGAAGGGCAAAATCTCCGGAACCAAAGTCAGGTGGTACTGCTTCCCAAGGCATGATTGCAGACAGTCTGTATTCTGTTCCATCATCGGTGGAAATAATGTAATAATTCAAAACCTTGGAAACAAGCCCTGTGACCGATATTTCTTTCATATCTACATCCAACCACACTTCCTGATAGTCACATATTGTGACTTCATTCTGTGACCCTCATAAGTGGCTCCGGTATATATACTAAATCGGAGTAGTAATTCTTGTGAAATATTATGGCTCTAGCAATTAACTCACGAAGAACATCTGTGTTAAAGAACAATAAAACAAAGGTTTCCACCGATGCCTTGACCCACGCGTTCCTTTATCGGAGGTAATCGAATGGCGTTAACTAAGCGGAATAACAAGAAAAGCTACAGGAAGAAGATCTCAACAGATGCAATTATTCACTCCTTCACTTACAGGTGATAATCATGAATCATTGCTCTGAGAAAGTTTCCATTGGTACCAACTCTAGATTATCCAATGACAATGCAAAACGTCGTTGCCTAACACTTAGTGAAGTGCTCTTGATGGAAGCCACTTGAGCACTTCAAACTAATTTTTCACTGCCCAATCGCTAGTTATCAGCTTTCATAATCCAACTGACAAGCTCTGCTGTCATCTGGTTAAGCTTCATGAATTCCACACGATAAACAGGGTTTTTGAAAGCTATCAAAACATTCTGCATTCCAGCATCAAAGCCTACAATTTGCACTGCTTTCGCAAGCGCATTTGGCATGAAAGCTACCAGAGACAAAAGCATTGCAATTGCAAAGAGGCCTATTGTCAAGATTGGCCAGATAGAAATAGGTTGTCCCCGTGAGATCTGATTTCCCATGAAAAGAAGACCAAAGATGAGAAATCCCAATAGGAAACCATCAACAACTAAACATAATGTCTGCGGTCTATCGCTGCCAGCATCCGGATTGGCATGATCTTCACATACCTGAACTGGGAAGACTTTCATCTCTGGATTATGAGGAGCATTCCTTCCCACCATGTATGGCGTATATGCAGGATTCCACTGGCGCCGTAAATATTGAGGACTCTTTTTTGCCATCTTCATTCTTACGATTTTTGTCGCTGGCGAACCGCATACTGGACATATCTTAGGAAATCTGGCCTTCAAAGTATCTACCCTAACAAGAGGTTCATCAAAAAACTCCTTTTTGGTACTCATACTATAGACCTCGGAATCTTGTGAAATCTAATGTGTCATAAAATAAAGAGTGTATCGAACTAAGCCGTTTTTGAGCATCTTTATCTTCATATTTTAGCATCCACCAAGTATGTATTATGGAGAGAAGGTAAAGCTTAGAGCACTAGAGATGGATGATCTTGACATCATTCTGAAACATTGGAATAACCTCGAACTTCGTCAGTACTTGAACAACCAGATACCGATGTCAAGAAATGCAGAACGTAATTGGTTGGAGAATGCTACTGTTCAGAATCCTTGGAGGGATGGAAGAATGACTCTGGCAATTGAAAATAAGAAAACTGGGGAGTTTCTTGGTACTGCGAGTCTGTTTGATATTTCTAAACAACACAAACGGGCTGAGTTTGGTATTGCAATTCATAATCAAGAGAATCTCGGAAAGGGATTCGGTAGTGATACAACACGAGTAATGCTCTGGATATCTTTCCATATTTTGGGGCTCAACAGTATCTATCTAATTACTTTGAGAAGTAATGAACGCGCTCAGAAAGCTTACGAAAATGCAGGGTTTAAGCAAGCAGGAGTCTTTAGAAATGCAGCATATGTGAACGGAGCATTTCAGGATTTCATAATCATGGACATTCTCAAGGAGGAGTTCTTCGAAATCTATCCACCAGGTACTTCGGTCGGATTAAGTGCCTGAATGGAAACACAACAATCAAAAAGAGGGTGATACGTCAGACCGACTAGTCATCAGTACAATCTTGGTCTACCAAGAATCTGCATAGGAGTAAGGAGAGAACGTCGATGTCTGATTCGAAACTGCAAGATTTAGCAATCAATACCATTCGATTTCTATCAGCTGATGCTGTCCAGCGTGCCAATTCAGGGCATCCGGGTATGCCTATGGGTGCCGCTGCTATGGCGTATACTCTATGGACTAGACACTTACGTTTCAATCCAAAGAATCCGGATTGGTGGGAGCGCGATAGATTTGTCTTGTCTGGTGGCCATGGGTCGATGTTGCTCTATTCTCTGTTACATCTCACTGGATACGATGTCAGCATGGGGGATCTGATGGATTTCCGTCAACTGGGTTGCAGGACTCCGGGACATCCAGAGAACTTCTGCACACCCGGTGTAGAAGTTACAACTGGTCCACTTGGTCAGGGACTTGGAAACACTGTTGGGATGGCAATCGCCGAGGCGCACTTGGCTGCAGTATTCAACAAACCCGGTTTCAACCTCGTTAATCACTACATATACGCAATTGTAACTGATGGTGACCTTATGGAGGGTCTATCATCAGAAGCCGCATCACTCGCCGGACATCTTCGTTTAGGCAAAATAATCCTACTCTATGATGACAACCTCATATCCATCGACGGAAGTACAGACCTTACATTCTCTGAGGATCGTAATGCTCGGTTTGAGGCGTTTGGATGGCATGTCCAAAGTGTGAAAGATGGAAATGATGTTGCTGCAGTCGACCAAGCTATTCAGAATGCAAAGCAAGATTCACGACCTTCACTCATTTCTGTCCGGACCCATATTGGCTATGGTCTACCTACCAGACAAGATACAGCAAAGGCTCATGGAGAACCAGCAGGAGAGGAGGAGTTGGCAGGTGCTAAGAAGAAACTCAACTGGCCTCTTGAACCCCCATTCTACATTCCTGATGAGGTGCTCAAACATCTCCGTGAGGTTGGAGAGCAGGGAGCGAAAAAGGAGGAGGAGTGGAATTCGCTCTTTGAGAATTATTCCAAGGCACATCCTGAATTGGCGAAAGAGTTCAGTCGACGAATGAAGGGTGAGCTTATCGATAATTGGGATGAAGACCTGCCAACGTTTCATCCGAGTGATGGACCGATTGCCACAAGAGCTGCATCAGGGAAGACCATCAATGCGTTGGCCTCAAAGTTGCCTGAGATGATTGGAGGTTCTGCGGACTTGACTCCTTCAAATAAAACATGGATTGATGGTAGTCCAGCATTTCAGGCAGACTCTCCTGAGGGAAGAAATATCCACTATGGAGTACGTGAGCATGCAATGGCAGCAGCTGTCAACGGGATGGCCGCACACGGTGGCGTAATCCCATATTCAGGCACATTCCTCATGTTCTCAGACTATATGCGCCCATCGATTCGTCTATCAGCTTTGTCTAGGCATAGAAGTATCTGGGTGTTCACTCATGACAGTATCGGGGTTGGTGAAGATGGACCTACACATCAACCTGTGGAACAGATTGCATCACTAAGGGCAATCCCTAATCTTACTGTCATCCGACCAGGGGACGCAAACGAGGTTGTCGAGGCATGGAAGATAGCTATTGCCAATACGGACAAGCCTACACTGATAGCATTAACCCGACAAAATATAGCAATCTTAGACCGAAACAAGTACGCCTCAGCTGCAGGTCTCAAAAACGGAGCTTATGTCTTAGCTGATATTGGAAAAGAGCCTGAAATTATTTTGATGGCTTCAGGTTCTGAGGTCCCACTCATTGTGGAAGTTGCTGAGAAACTGTTCACGGAAGGTGTCAGTGTACGACTAGTTTCATTCCCGAGCTGGGAGCTGTTTGAGAAACAGAGTCAGGAGTATCGCGATTCTGTCCTGCCACCCAATATCAAGAAACGATTGGCTGTGGAAGCTGGTGTTTCTCATGGTTGGGAGAAATGGATCGGAGATGAAGGGATTATGCACTCTGTCGAAGAGTTTGGTTCATCTGCGCCTGTCAAAGTAGTATTTGAGAAGTATGGCTTCACAGTTGACAATATACACACCATGGCAAAGAAACTGATTGGAAAGTACAAGGAATCCTGAAGGATTTTAAGGATTTATAACCCGTTATTTTTGTTTTAAAGCGTTAATAACATATTTTTTTCCTCGGTCGTCCATTCTCTAGTTAATACTCCCTATAAATACTAAAGATGAAAGAAATCTCAGGTGATTAAGTGGACGTTTACAAAAAAACTGCACTAGCTCTCTTCGCCCTCACAATTATAGGGCTGGGGATGCCGCTCGCTGCCGCGCAGAGCAGTGGAATTCTCTACCAGCATTCCGCTGGTATCGTATCACTTGAAACGGACGATATTTCAATCAAAGTGACTGGAAACGATCAGGCCCCTCACTTTCACTGGTGGGACCCAAATAATCCAGTAGTAGACTATCACGTCATGTTTGTCAGGATGTTCGAAGTGAATGACACAGATGGTAATGGTGTGTTCGAGAATGGTACTGACGACATGATTGGTGCTCCATTTGTTCTACCAACAGTAGGTTGGGAATTCAGTGGTTTTGAAACCGTTGAGGATGATGGAAATACTACTGAGGTACATTTCAACTTCACCACAGAGGCCACATTTGATCCTCGTCCAGAAGGATCAGGTGTTGACTATGGTCACTTACCTAGTCTTCCAGCGTTCGATGTGAATGTAAGTATCAATGTGCACATGTACTTAGAGAATCCAGGTGAGTTCAAGTTCGACCTTATGGTTGAAGGTTGGACCTGGACCTTTGAAACCTCGCTTCTAGTTCTAATGTTCACAGTGACTCAGAGTTCACATGGACAAAATCAAGGTGATACTAACCCAACAGGATTCCACAAGGTTGGTACTAAATTCCAGTTCGAGAATGGTTACTTCGAGTATGAGGAAACTGCTCTTGCAGCTACCAACACCTTGCAGGTCAAAGCCAGTTTTGGTGATGCCTCAGGTGGTTACTCTGGAAACGCAGTGTATCTCGCCTTTGAGAACTTCGGTAATGACACTCTTGAGTATGATCCAGTGCTTGGTGTTGATCCCTCCACACCAGGACTTATTCTTGACCCATTGACTTTGGGGATCGTGGCTGGAACCGCAATCATAATTGTCCTGGCAATCGTACTCGTCAGGAGAAAGTAGTACACCAGAGGAGGTGGCTTGTCTACCTCCTCAAACCCTTTTTTTCAAATCATCTATTCAAGATAACTATGTTAGATGTCTTTCCGAGCGACTCATGCACTTGCTCAATTGTTCTTTAATTGACGTGGACAGATACATAGAGAGGATTCACACTGACTTGACTCCCAGTCACTTGGGACTATGCAGCTGGTGAAATGATCATAAATGTACCTAGAGTTTTTCTAAAGAGATTCTTCAAGGGTATCGTGGAGCAGGCTAAGGCTGAGGGAATGACTCACATCTCTCCCGAGTTTATGGCAAGGGTCACAAACACAGGTGATGCTGATAAGGAAAACTAGCCTTCTTTTCTCTTCATCTCAAGAACCTTGACTAGCTGTACATAGTATTTCCTGATAGTTGCCTCAGAGATGTCCATTACTTCAGCGATTCTCTGTTGAGGGAGTCTATTCTCTGTCAGGATGGCGGCAATGTAGATTGCACCTGCGATTATGCCATTCGTATTTCGTTCAGTGAGAATCTCCTTTGTTCTCTTATCATCTAAGATGGTCAGACATCTTATCTGAGTCTGTTCAGGAAGACGTAGTTCGGATAGAACTTGCTTCGCTGATTGGCTAATTGCTTCATATCTGAATTCGGTCATGGAATAAACCTCTCATATTTAGTATATAAGAAGATGGAAAAAATCTGAATACTCATTTGTTTTCACTTTCCTTTCAACGGAAGACTAGGCCATTCTTTCTTGGTCTTGAGGTTACTTGCTAGGTATGTCTTGTATTTCCTGACGGTCTTTGGAGATGTTCCTGCATTCCGAGCTATCCTCAAAAGAGTGACAGGATGATTCGTTAGAATTCCAGCAATGTAGATAATTCCAGCAGCCTCACCCAAGGGATTCTTTGATTCAAGAATACCATATTCATCACACATCTTCAGTAGATTCGTTGTCATGTTTCGCACAGTTTCAGTTGATTCTAAAGCATCATGGATTTGTGAAACATGGATCTCAACACTTCTTTT
>PJET01000218.1 GCA_002825515.1 Candidatus Thorarchaeota archaeon MP11T_1
AGATATTCCTTGTAAATATCCTCGTCTTGATTTGTGAGGTTTGTACCATATCCGGTAGTGAACTTCTCTTTTCCGGGTAGTGATATATTTAGAACAATTAGGAATCCTTCTTTGTTAGTTTTGATTTTTGAGTCCCAAATCCAAAACTCTCCTCCAACTGGTAATACTCTGTGGACTTCTTTGATGACACCTTTCTTATCCTTATGGCTCATGTACATTCCACTGAAGAAGAATGTTGCATTATCGAACTCCTCATCTTCAAATGGTAAATCTAAGGCATCAGCAACCATCCATTTTGCGTCTGGAGCTTTATCAATAGCTTCATCAATCTCTGATTGTCGTTTATCAATTGCTGTAATTTGTCCTCCACCAATTTGAGCTATGACACCTTCTCCTCCCGCACCAATATCAAGAATTGAACCAACAGGTATTTCATTAATAATTATCTCTTGAAAAGGAGTGACCTCAATTTTGGTTGGATCAACTCCAGGAATTTCTGGAATCTCTTCATTGAGACTATCAGTGTTTCCATTTGCACTCATTTTATCTCACCTTTGAGTTCGGAGTATTCTTGACTGGTCACTTATTTTGGCAATTGTGGTCACAATGTGACCACATTCAGAGAATCAGGCTGTTTCTAGGAGTAATTATTGGTTCGTTTGATTCCTTTCTGAAATCGAATCATAGGCAGTGATGTCATCCTCTTTTTCCCATCTACGTAGACGAGGCCAAATAACTGCCCAGATGATCGCTAACAAGAGCAGAATATTAGGGGGGTCCAAATATGAGATGAACAATGAAGTTGGAGCATTTCCAAGGGCATGCACAAACATGACGAAGAAAAGGTTCTCAGTCCTCAAATAGAGTATACCATAGATAATGCCGTTCAAGAAAACACTGAACAATAAATCAGTGAGGACTGTCACTGTCCATCCTTGATTCAAAACTTTCCACGGGACATGAAGCAGAGTGAAAAGAGTTTGAGATACAATCAAGGCTAGCGATATCTGTAGTGCTCTGTTTGTTGTTCTGTCTTCCATCTTTTTCCAGAACTGAACCAGAAGGAATCCCCTATAGCCAACCTCCTCATATAAGGCAGTACCAAATAGCATTCCTATGAGTAATCCAATCAATGTGAGACTGTCTGTACTCCATCTTGGGTCAAGTTCTATGCTTCCTACAGACATGTAGCTGACGATCACTTCAATTATCTGAATAAGAAGCCAACTGGTTAAACCCACAACAAATGCTAGTGGAAGTTTTCGGGAGATAAGTCCAAAATCCCTCCATTGGAATTTCCTCATAATGACGAGAACTCCATATACTGCAATCAACATCAAGAATGCATTCAGAATCAGTGTGCGATGAAGCAACCCCCAACTAAGTTCCTCTATGGAACTAACTAGACCTATTTGATAGGCTAGTAAATAAAATAAGACTAGAACAAGGCTAACAATAAAGAATAGAGCCATTGTTCTGTAGTCTGATTCTTTTAACACGAACATTTCTCGACTTCGACTCCTCACTCCTATCTGTTGTACCAAATAACAACTGTACGAGCAATCTTGTCACCGTATCTTTGAAAAAGCGGAGACTTTCTTGCAATCCAAATTCCAATGACGTACACTAAAATACCATCAATTAACCTACCTAAGTTTCTTTTTATGGACTGCTGCATAGTTATCCTAGTGCCTTGCTCACTGATGACACGAGTGCTAGTGATGAGTTTTCCAAGGGTGAATCCAAGTAGTCCTTCCATACCTATGAAATAGGCAAAGATTGCAATCAAAAATATGCCACAGATAGGATCAAAGATAATCCACAGGTGATCGCCTGGCATCATGAGCCAGACACCTTTCACCATATAGGTTACCAATATGAAAACTGTGGCCAGAATCGCGAAGTCTATCATCTGGGCAAAAGCTCTTCTTGATATTGAAGCCAATTTATTTTCATAGGTGTTCCAGTTTTGTACTGTTGTTTCACCAACTTCTTGTTTTACTTCAAAATTTGTCAATTTTCTTCAACTCCTGTTGTTAATTTTAATTCATACTCAATCATCATTCTTCACCAAAATTTCCATACATCGGAGGTGCGATTATTCTAAACAGTTGGGAGTCTGGTTTACTACTGAGTAAATATCGCGCAGTCCATATGCATCCATCCAATACAACTTCCAGATTGAATCCGGCTTCTTCCAAACGAATCATGTATTCTATGTAAGAGATGCATTCGATCAGTTGAAATCTTGATATGCTAACGTTGCTGACTCTGTCGTTAGTTGACTCAGACGGTGCTGAGTCCGATGTACGACCGACGCCCATAAAGATATCAATCTCAAGGGCGATTTCCTCCCATTTGTCAGGCTCCTTCGTTAGATAGATTCTAACAGGTCCATCATCATGTAATAAGATGGTCCGACCCGTTTCGGAATAAAAAGGATCGAGTTGAGAGGTAGAGCATAAAAGCTCATACCCCTCAACCAAATCACAGAGTTTCATCCTACTTACCTCGGCCCCATTTCTCGAAGACTAGTATTCCAGCGAAAACTACTATGATGCCAGCCGCAAGAACAAGGGCAAGGTCAATCCATATCGAGAGAGTTGTGACTACTGCACCCCTTAGAAATAGGGTAGTCAATGCATCGGTCACATATGTGCTTGGCATAATCGAGGCAATTGTATCAGCTATTCCACCAAGAGGCATGAATGTTCCAAGAAACATCTGCGGCATAGCGACCATGAATGCTAGACCTGTAGCTCCATCCGCTGAATTTGAGAAGGTTGCTGCAATAAGCCCTAAGCCTACACAAGATAGGGAGAATACTGCTAGTACCAGCAATGCAAAACCAATCCCGATTAATCCTGTGGCAGGTCTATAACCAATCAAGTATGATGTCAGAAAAATCATAACAACTTGAATGATTGCGACTATCATGTAGGAAAGTGTTTGACTAAGCATGTAATCGGAGGATGTTAAAGGAGTAGTTGACATTCTTCTAAGAATCCCCTCACTTCTTTCCACGGTCATCGACTGTGCTACGATTACAGTGATGAAGATTGCAGAGAATGCAAACATACCTGGTACCATAAATTCCCATTGTGAGAATGAACTTGCAGATATGAGCTGGGGACTTGTTAGTTGAACCGGTACATCTAGTGTTATCTGTGCATCTCCGAAGAGTGTTCTAAGAAAGACCTGTTGGACGATTGGTGGAACTGCAGCAGTAGCTACCAACGATCCACTATCAAGGTAGAGTCCGATGGATGTGTTTGTCCAACTGCTTCCATCAAGGGGGGATATCCAATAGGATTGACAACTGTCACCAAAACCTGTTGGAATCACAATTAATGCGTCTATGTTCCCTTGGAGGAGTTCAGCTTGTCCGGTTTCGTTATCAGCATATTCTACTATGATGATACCTTCAGTTTCAGTGAGATTCGTTAAGAATCCACTAGCCCATTCTGGATGGTCTGATGAGTAATCTGTGTTGACTACTCCAATATCAAAGCTCTGTGGAGTGGATTCACCAATGCCTCCGAATGCGAATCCAAACACGGTTGTAAGAACAACAGGGAACAATATCAATAGAAACAGTGTGCCTGGGTCTCTCATGAACTTCCTCATGTTCTTCTTTACCAAGGTCAAAACACGGCGTGAATCCATCTAGACCGCCTCCCTCAGTTTCTTGCCAGTTCTCATGACAAAGACCTCTTCTAGGTCTTTGACCTGGTATTTGTCTATCAGATCTTGGGGCGGTCCAACTTCAATCAGTCTGCCTTCATCGATTATGCCCACTCTGTCGGAGAGTTCTTGCGCTTCTTCCATGTAATGTGTTGTAAGGACAATTGTCTTGTTTTGACTTCTCAGGTCTTTGATGAAGTCCCATACAGACCTTCGAGACACGGGGTCCATTGCAACAGTGGGCTCATCAAGCAAAGCGACAGATGGATTATGAATGAGAGCCATGATTGTGCTGATACGCCGTACCATCCCGCCACTATAATGACTAGCGCGTCGGTCGATATCATCATGAATACCAACCCTTTGAGCAAAAAGCTCAATTCGTTCATCAAGTAGTTCCTGTGGAACTGAATGAAGTTGTCCGAATAGCTCTATGTTTTCTCGACCAGTGAGATATGGAAAGTATGCTGGTTGCTGTGGACAGAGGCCAATCACCTTTCGAACCTCACTGGCGTTCTCAACAACATCGAGCCCCGCCACCATGGCGTAGCCTTCAGTAGGATCCAGTATAGTCGAAAGCATATTGACTGTAGTTGTCTTTCCAGCTCCATTTGGTCCGAGAAGACCAAAAATCTCCCCATACTTAATGTCAAGATCAATTCCATCAACTGCTGTGAGTGTACCAAACCTCTTTGTCAGATTCTTCAGTTCAATAGCATTTTCTTTTACATTCTCGAGTGATTGATCAACAATGAGTGCCATTTTTTGAAATCACCTCTACGAATAAGAGGTAGAAAATGCAATTCTATTCATGTGTGCTAACAAGTTCAGTAAGGGCTTGACAGGGTGTAGAAGAGAAGCGATTTGCGAACTCAGTAGTTCACATAGAGCAATCGGGTGTAGATAAGAGTACCATTAAGCGAAATTTAAAGCCCGGAATCCTTGAGCAATTCTGCAAGACGAGTACTGCGGATATCGGGAAAACTTTCTTGAGGTCTACCAAAAAGCGCTTGACAAGATTCCACAAAGGGTGCCTGTGTAATCTTCTTCGATATTAAATCAGCATCTTTGAATTGCTGAACAACAAATACTGCAAAAATGATTGACTCTGTTGCCGATACCAATGGACCGTAGAATGCAACAGGGAAGTTCTCACTAATGAAGAGAAGCACATCTTCTAGACTTCCAGTTTTTTCATCCCAGTTGATTTTTAAAAGAAAAACAAATCCTTCTCCTGCGCTTAGGTTCCACCTTATTCCAAGGGAAACTGCGCCACTCTCGAGAAGTTGATTGATTGTGGATCGAGTTCTTCTCACAGTTAGACCTGTAATCTCTGAAATCTCCTTGGTCGGTATACGTGGGTCTTCGACAAGGCACTGTAGAACTCTAAGCTGTAGCTTGGTCAAATCAGTCTTCCTTCCATGAAGTGCATCCTTTACAAGGCTGTGCAGCTCAACATTCCTAACAGAATCAATTCCTCGAAGAAAGCTACCAAGGTCTCTGAGACTCTCTGAACCAATGTGGGTCCCCATCGCCAAATATGCAGATCCAGACAAGATACCAACCTCCCTGATCAGGATATGTGATCCTACCAGTTGGACAAGCTCATCCGCATCTTCGCTCCCATCAGTGAAAATTATGGCAAGACAATTCTCACCATCTACCATAGCCGGAGAAAGTTCGGTAGTAAATTTTGAAATCACACCGGTGTCAATCAGCTTCTGAACTCGTTTTTTGACTGCATTTGCTGTCATATTGAATTGCTGTGCAAGAGTTCGATATGGAGTTCTACAATTTTGGAGCATCCCAAAGAGGATTCCCTTGTCAATCTCGTCCAAACTCAGCACCTAACCTTCGCCGTATTAGCATTTACTTGCTAATATCGTATTCGGAGTTTCGCTTACGATTGGAATTTTAGTTGTTATAAAATGAAAAGGGTACTCGACAATATGGGCCAGGACAAGTTCCTGTTTATCCTTACTCCGTCAGTTTCTAGAAACTGCCATCTATTTTTTTTTTACTTTGTTACATATATTCAAATCAAACACTCAATACACTGTCCTGCAGTATGACATCCGCTGAAGAAATGATGGCTCAGATAATGAGCTATAGATATCGTCAGGAATATCTTCGTGAGATAGGTGCGTTGATTCCATCTGAAGCTACATTAGTTCTTGACGCTGGTTGTGGAGTTGGTGCTCTTACAGCATTGGTCAACCAACAATTGACATCAACACGTGTAGTTGAACTTGATTTATCCAGGCACATGTTGACTCATCAGATGAAGGAAGTGTCTGAACAGAGTGTATCACTCGTACAAGCTCTTATGCCCAAGTTTCCTCTCAGATCTAATACATTTGATGCAGTAGTGACAGTACAGTCTCTTAGCGAGGTGCTTTGTTTCTCTGGTAGGGATGTCCTTTTGAGCACAATAGAGGAGATTGGTACACTTCTTCGTGAAGGTGGTGCATTCGTAATAATGGACCATCAAAATCCAGGTGACGAATTGGTAGATGTAAATCTCAATGACCAGATGTTTCTGAAGCTTGAACGTTTTCAGAATTCGTTTGAATACCGTCCATTCAACTTTTTAGTTCTTAATGACGGATGGATTAGGATTTCCATGCGCGATCTCTATGAGTTCATCACCAAGGTATGGGCATTTGATACGCCCCTCGAGCAGGAAGAGATGCAGGAAACTCACACCCCCTTCACAGGAGGAGAATTTGCAACAATTTTGAAAACCCATGGATTTACAATAGATCTTGTTTCAGGTGTAGTACCTATTGAGAGTTATTTGAAACGATACAGGATTAGAATCAGACCCAAACAAAATCTGCCTAAGAGGTTCTTTATTGTAAAAGCCACTAAGTAGAGAACATTGTGAAATTAAAATGAAAAGGGTGCTCAACATGTGAGGACAGAAACCCGTAAATTGTAGCTGGTCCATTGTATGGATAAGATTATAACAAGATGTATACAAAAGATGTACAAATAGATAATTTTGGTATACATAGTAACCTAAACAGATAGAGGAGGTAGTGAGTTGGCTGAAGCAAAGAATTCTAGAAAGATTGTATCGGTATCGAATTATTCAGATTATAAGAAAGTAGTTGAGGACATGAAAAGAATATCAAGATACTATAAAAGACAGGATTAGGATT
>PJET01000219.1 GCA_002825515.1 Candidatus Thorarchaeota archaeon MP11T_1
TACGGACTTCTTGCAAAAGATGTAGCTTCTTGGAGAATGAGCATTTCAGACAGAGCACGTGCCAGTTCACATAATTCTCGGTGATGCTGAATATCGCCAAAACCGTACTAGTCTAAGTTTCGATGAGCCCACCCCTTCTTACTGACGATAGTTCTCACGGATTCCTTCTATTTCCACTACAATTTGCTCGTAATGTGCAACCAGATCATGATTGTTGGATTGAATGGCCTGAGATTTTGCCTGATCGAGTAATGCAAGAAGAGCAGTTGCGTCTTTAACAATCTCAAGAGCAAGCTTTTGCTGTTTCTTGGGTTTTTCATTATATTTGGCGATTGTCTTCGCGATATTTTGCCGTTCTTTTGCAATTTTTTTGTCCATTTCCAAGTTTATCATTTTGTCACGTTTATCAAGAGGGTCTTCTTCAACCTCAGTACCTTGAGCTGGTTCCTTCTGTTGAGTTGAGAGTCCAAGAACTCGTTTCAGATCATCTCGGAAGAAGCTGATTAGGAACCCTATGAAGATGACAACAACACCTGCTAGAAATCCCTCTATGCTGGATAATAGGAAAGCGATGATACTGACAGTGATGAGAATTACTATGAGTGCAGCTAATCCTTTCCAAGAGAAGCTATTAGATTCATTGTTCACTGTATTTTCACAATCCATACCACTTGTGTGATTCGATTTAACTCTGTTTCTAGGATTCTGTAAACAGACTAACGTATATCTTTGATAATCGATTCAATGCCCTCGCTGGTCTTTATACTGTGTGAAACATGTGTTCTGATAACCGGTTATCAAATCGAGTCAGAATCGCCACTTAATCCTCACCCATCTTTTTCCAAAGTTCTTTCCACCAAGCAACAAAAGGACCAGTAGGTGAAACAGCGATACCTGTTTCTATCCCAAGTCTGACAGGCATATCGTTCTTCACTTCATCAATGTCAATCTCTACTAAGGCATATCTTTCATCAAGAGAGAATGGTTCCTCGACAATTCTTGCCAAACCTCGAACACTTACTGCAACATCAGGAGGACAAATCATAGCAATCATTGTACGAGGATCACGTTTGAGGTTGGCAAGTGTATCATGATAACGATGAATAATCAGTCGTAGTAATCGAGGATTAACCGCCCGTAGACTCCCAAAAGGTGCAATCCTTGGGGATCCATCCTCATCCACTGTAGCAACGACAGAACTCGGGTTTAGATTACCATTTGCCTTTTGCCATGCGTTAAAGGCATCCTCAAGAAGTTCTGGGGAGCGCCTCCATCTCTCTTGTCTTTCGGACATTGTATCACTCACCTTCTACGGACTCAGTTTGATATTGAATCCTTTTCATATCTTACCTTCTATCTGCTTGAAATCCTAACGTGCTTTGAAATCGCGTTGGGTCCACCATTTTTTTCTACAGTAATTGCCTTATACTACGAGAAACTTACAGCTTTCGTTAGAGGAGAATCTAATGCAGCTATTCTCAGATCCATTCTCTATGGGTATAATTGCCAGCCTGTTAGCGGGGATTGCAACCGGAGTAGGATCCATTCCGATATTCTTCAGGAAAGATTTCAGCCGAAGAAGTCTGGATGTGATGCTAGGTTTCGCAGCAGGGGTTATGTTGGCCGCATCCGCATTCAGCCTCCTTGTTCCCTCTTTTGATCATCTCAATACTCCTGAATGGCTGGCTGTAGCTCCGGCATGGGCAATTGGAGCAGCAGGAGTTGTGTTTGTAGTTGGAGTTGGTTTCGCACTGGGAGGTCTCTTTGTGCATGTAGCTGACAAGTATCTTCCTCATGAACACTTCAAGAAAGGACAGGAAGGACCTTCGTCAAGATTGGCCAGGGTCTGGTTGCTTGTGATTGCAATAACGATTCATAATTTCCCAGAGGGTCTTGCTGTTGGAGTGTCATTTGGGGTGGAGGATATTGCAACCGGTTTCTCTGTTGCCATGGCTATAGGTCTGCAGAATATTCCTGAAGGGTTAGCCGTAGCAGCTCCTCTAGTAAGAGAGGGTTATTCTAGAAAATATGCGGGTTTGCTTGCGCTATCAACTGGTCTTGTTGAGCCAATTGGGGGTCTACTGGGAGTGTCTGTCATTACAGTAGCAATAGGACTACTACCCTACGGACTAGCTTTTGCCGCAGGTGCAATGGTGTTTGTGGTAGGGGACGAGATGGTTCCAGAAAGTCATGCAGGGGGTAATGCACGCCTAGCCACATGGGGAATAATAATTGGATTTTTCATCATGATGACACTTGACAACATCTTTCCCTACTTACTGGGAGGAGGATAGAATTCGTTGAAGCACAGATACATTGGCATTCTACTATTAGCTGGATTGATCTGCTGTGTTCCGATGTTAGTTTCTGCACAGGATACTCTCACAATGTCAATAAATCGTAATGTTGGCATGGCCATTGGTAACATGATTCAGGGAACATTCACACTGCATGGAACTGGTCCAACAAACATTCAGAACCTAACAGTCTATTTCAATGACGACCAAGTGCATTTCGTCAGTGGAAACGCCATCACCTGGCAATTCGATACCGCCAATTACGCTTCGGGCTCAACTAATATTACTCTACTCGGAGTCGATGATGTTGGTGCAACTCATACGACAAGTCAGCAGGTCGTCTTCATCGGAGGTGTTGTGAGTATTTTCCTCACTTTTGGAATCATTGCCATTGTTGTAGTTGCAGTACTGGTAAAATATGGACCTAGACTCATGGGATTGCGAAAGAAGTAGAATAAACAGCAATTTCAATATTCGAGTTCACTGAGATGAAAACACATCGGTGCTCTATTTATTGTTAGAAGAGATAATTCTAGAAATTTGCACAAAAACCAGTTTATAAAGGGTCAATTGAACAATAGTATCTTGCCCGTGATGTCATGGCGATACGTCAGGCGGCACTGGCCGACTCAGATGCTATTTTTGAATTAGAACGCTATGCATATGATTATCCACCCGAGCATGTAAAGTCTGTAAAGAGGAACTTTGAAAGAACATTCCAAGAGTACTACGTATTAGAAGACAAAGGACAGGTTATGGGAATAGGACGTTTGATATGTTTTGACCAGAACATAAGAGGCTCATGGAGAAAAATGGGGGGGCTGGGAGATCTCGCGACATCTCCTGAAATTCGCAGACAGGGACATGCCAGAGAAATGATAGACTATGGTCTCAGACTGATGTATCAAAATGGCTATTCGACTAGTATGCTGTATCCTTTCAAAGATACATTCTACTCGACCTTTGGCTATATCAACTGTCCACCAGTTCTCAGCGTTTCTGTAAACCCGATACAACTGAGGGGGTGCAGGAAACCTAATGGGTACAGTTTCCAGAGATCCCCAATAAAGGACGGTGTGGACTTCTTCAAGTATGTCCATGATGGGTCTGCAAGGAATCATCATGGTGCAGTGCTACGAAGTGACTCAAGATGGGCAGAGATGATGGATGGACCTAACTATGAGATAGTGATTGTGTTTGGGAGGGATGGTGAGCCTGAGGGACTTATGCTGTATCAAAACAAGGGCTATAGTCAGTTTGGTGATAGCAAGACTGTGGGAACAATGACTGTAAAGGAGTGGTATTGTCTGAGCTGCAGAGCAAGGACTGCTCTCCTCAACTACATCTATCTTCATGCAGACCAGATCGTCAATGTTTCAATTCCCATCAATCCGATGACTGATGACTATTATCACTGGGTCCAAGACAGGAACATCCCCACTATTAGAGCCAGAAGAAGCTATATGGCAAGAGTGATTGATGTACAAAAGACAATTGAGGGTATCAAATCATCTGTAGAAGGAGAAGTATGTTTACAGGTTCTGGACAAGCATTGCGATTGGAACAATCGGGGTTTTAGAATCTATCAAGAGGATTCAACACTTCATGTAGAGAAAGTTGAAGGGATTGAATGCGAGACTTTTGTTTCGATAGAGGGTATAACTGCTCTCCTTTATGGAACCGCTCATATTGACACTCTTGCCTGCTTTGGTTGGATCGATGGAAACGACCTTACTCTTCTCTCTCAGTGGTTTCCAAAGCAAGACATGTGGATGACTGAGGATTTCTGAAATCTATCTAAGATTCATAGTTAATCAACAATGTTTCCAGCGGGATGATATCCACAAATTCGGGAATTTACTTGAGTTTATATGTCGGGTTGCAGCAACAATTTGCCAAGGTAGTTAGGCGGGCATTTACAATGTACTTGCTAGGGATGTTGTTTTTGCTGTTCGCTTGAAGGACGTGTTACTACATGACAGATGAAGGAAACGACGAGAAGTGGTATGAATTTGAATCCGTGGAAATTGAAGGGGCAAATGCAGGGGAAGATGCCGTAAAATGTTGCGAATTTTGCTTTAGGTTGCCGATAACGTCGCTTGCAATTATTGGGGGTACAATCATTGCTGTATCATATTTTCTGAATAATCCAGACCCAATCACGCGGCTAGGTGGATTAGGTCTCACTATACTCATACTTGCATTGATTGTGGGATTCTTCTACTATCGATACAAGAAAAAAGAAACCATTGTGCATCACTTCGACCCCGTGACCCAGCATTGAGGACGAGTCGCTGTGGCGCAGTAAGTATAGTGACTGCAGTTTTCAGTAAGGCCAAACAGCAATGTTAATATTCGAATCCTCGACCCGACCCCGAGAACATGCCGCCGTGGCTCAGTAGGTAGTGTGATGTTACTTCGGGAACGTTACACCCAAAGCGACAGCCTTCAATTTCTTGATGAAGGAACAATTTAATACATAGCTCAATTATGTAAATGAGATTAATAATATCAGTCCATCTACAGTCAAGGCTGATATCTTATCGTGGGAGATGATTGTCTTGATAAAAGGAAGAGGGAAATCGCTGATTATCTTAGTCATTATTGGGCTTTTCGGATTCATGCCTAATGCACATCCGGGCATCTCTGTGCCAATTGTGTCTACGAGTGCTCCCGACTATTGGCCAACGACTGGATGGCTCACTTCGACACCTGAAGAACAGGGAATGAACTCCAGTCTTCTTGGTGAGCTTGTGGATGCGATAGAAGTATATTCTTTGCCGTTGCTTTCCTATCTGGTAATTAGAAATGGATACCTTATCCTTGAAGGCTATCCAAATCCAGACTACAATGAGAGCACGCTAAAACATGTCTGGTCGATCACAAAAAGCTTCACGTCTGCTCTTGTAGGAATAGCACTTGGGGCGGGAAATCTCACAAGTCTTGATGAGTTGGTCGTCGATTTCTTCCCTGATAAAACAATAGCTAATCTCGATGAGGACAAGCAATCCATAACAGTGGAGCATTTGCTTACAATGACAGCTGGATTCGAGTGGTCCAGCGTCACCGACCCTTTCGACATGATGGATAGTCCTGATTGGATTCAATATGTGTTGGATAAACCAATGGCAGATGTACCCGGTGAAACGTTTAACTACAACAGTGGAGCCTCTCATCTATTGTCTGCAATCGTCAACCGTACAACGGGAATTCCAACTCAGTCATATGCAGATACTCGCCTGTTTCAACCACTTGGCATCTCAGATTATGAATGGATACTTGATCCTCAAGGGGTTGCTTCTGGACACGCCGGTCTAAATATAACGCCTAGAGACATGGCGAAGTTTGGATTCCTCTATCTCAACAATGGTACATGGGATGGCGAACAACTTGTGCCTTCGACGTGGGTTTCTGCATCCACACAAGTACAGGCTCCTGATGAGGACTATGGTTTTCAATGGTGGATAGATCCAGATTATAATGCCTATTATGCATTTGGTAGAGATGGTCAGTATATTTGGGTACAACCTGAGAACGACTTGATTGTAGTGTTCACTGCTAGCAGCGGAATGCATTTGCCATGGATCCGGTCGTTCATTATTCCGGCGGTACTTCCTCCCGAACCGACAACTACAACAACGACGACTCCAATTCCACCCCCGCCATATATATGGGTAATAGTTCTAGTTACGAGTGCAGCCGTTGTTGTCGTTACCATTTTTGCAGTATTCCTACGCCGAAGGTAGTTGGATACAGTTGAAACTCGGGTGGATACAAACAGCAATGTTAATATTCGAATCCGAAACCCGACCCCGAGAACATGCCGCCGTGGCTCAGTAGGTAGTGTGATGTTACTTCGGGAACGTTGCACCCAAAGCGACAGCCTGTTAAGTTGTTGGTCGTAGGTTCGAGCCCTACCGGCGGCGCCACTTCTTCTACAAATCTCTTGTCAAGAAACCTATATCCGTTTCAATCTTATAGTACACTTGGAAAAATAGAAGAATGAGAGTCGAGATTGATCCTGCTGAGCTAGAAGGCGCATTCTATAAAGATGATAAATGTAGAGAGATTGAGAGGATTCTTCGAGGGGATTTCAGATACAAAGAATGTGAGGTTAGACGTGAATTCTGTGGTGAAGATGCACCCTGTGACCCATTTGTTGTTAGAAATAAGCATGGAGAGGACATAATCAGTTTCGAGGAATGGGAAATTGATGCATTGAATGATTCTGAGCTTGCTTCATATATCGCAGTCCAACAAAAGAGAGATCAACACTCAGACCAGTTAGAATCAATATCATTCAGGCTATTTCTAGGAGGCGTTTCAATAACTGGTCTGTCTCTGGTTATTTCTCTCCAAATGGTCCTTATGCTTAAACCAATCCCAATAGTGCAGCTAATGATTACTATTGCCTCATCTATACTCATGGTCTTATCAGGATCCCTCTATTATTTGAGGCGCAAGTTTACTATTCTAAAAAGGAGAGAGATTGACTTGGAAGCAGCAAGGAATGACCCCTCC
>PJET01000086.1 GCA_002825515.1 Candidatus Thorarchaeota archaeon MP11T_1
AAGATACCTGCTATGAGTAAATCTGCTCCTTGCAATGGATTACCACCTTGTGTTTGAATATTGATTGTGAATGTACCAGATTGAACATTGGGAACTTCAAATGATACAAGTGTTAGTATGTACTGACTTACTGTTCCTTCTGTCTGTGCAGGTACAGAATGTGTTATTCTCCCATCAGTATCTATATAGTAGTAATACCGATCTGTACCATTGTAATCCAGCCACACAGTACGAAACATAATTGGATTGCCCTCTGGATCACGGAAATATGCCTCTATAGTAAAGCCTTGTCCAGGATCCACCCGAGATGGGGTCGAAGTGAAGACAACATCAGTGAATATGTGAATTGAATTAGTAGATCGAGCTTGACTGGGATCAACAAAGGGCATGCCAAGATAACGTGCAGTGATATTGAAGAGGTCACTTCCACCGTCCCAAGAAAGTGGTAGAACGAGGTTGAATGTCATACCACTTGCGTTGGTGACTTGAAGATTGGCAAAGAGTGTTGCACCAATGAGTAACCGGACCCACTCACCATTGAGATCATTGCTGTCGTCATCTTGAAGCTCGATATAGACTGAGAAGCTTTCTCCGGGCATTATTGAAACTAAATCTGTTTGAACAAAGACATCAGAGCCGATATAGACATCTATGAACCATTCTGTTGGACCAAATCGAAACTCATGGTCTGGCGAAATGACATGCACGCTGATGTTGTAGGTACCACGTGGCTGGAAATCTGGAACGATAAGTGTGATAGAATAACTACCATCTCCAGCTGTAGTATCTGTAACGGATGTTGCTGTTCCATTTACTAATGCCTCGACAATAACTCCATTTGCTGCGAACCCGCCATCATTGAGTACATATCCTGTGATGACTATTGTTTCACCCCTGCTCACAATGGTGTCAGCAGGTTCTTCGTCCATGAAGACATCAACAATCTCAATCACAGTGACATCGCTGAAGAACGTAGTAATATCGGAGTTTCCAAAAGCAATCGATGGAGGTCTGAATAGTGCATATCCTGAGTAGATTCTGGGGTCATAGCTGTAGGTCACTGAATGAATATAGCTGAATGCTCCCACTCCATTGGTTGCTTCTGTGGAGAGATGACTTCCGCCCCACCAGATTTCTACATCATAACCTATCATGGGAGTACCATTAGTGAACTGCAGAGTGCCTGAGAATGTTAAAGTGTCTTCCAGATAGATAAATGTGAGATCAACTGACGCGGTGAGGTCAACTGTGTAAATAGTTATCGTGATTGGAACACGAGGTGATTCACCAAAAGTGGCATAGCCAACAGGATTGATGTACGCCCATACTTCTCGAGGACCAAGAAGACCCATGTCATCAGGGATTGGGTATAGGTATGTGAACCTGCCACTGGAGTCTGTCAGAAAGTTCAACACAAACCAATCGTAAGCGCCAAAATAATCACCCCAGTAGAAATCAACAGGCGAATTCGCATATGGTGTTCCATTGTCCCATGTGACTCTACCGGATATGTTCAATACCTGGTCAAGATAGACTATCGTTGGGGTGACGGAAAACTCTGGCCAGAGATATCCAGGTGCAACGACCTCGATCTGGGGCAATGCAAACGATGAGTCCGCTATCCATGGATAGAGAGAGTTGAATTCGACAAACAGGTTATAGAACCCTGGGGCGATCGTTCCAGGTATGTCCCAGCTGAGTGTAAATGAACCATCTGAGGCGGTCACATCGGTAGTTCTTGTGGTTCCAAATAGTGTCAGTTCAACTGTTGCGCCGCTGTAAGGAAGAATAGGCAGTACATACTCAAGATTACCAGTAACAATCACAGTTTCACCAATCCTGTATAATACCACAGGTAGATTGACTGATGTGAAAGTTGTCTGCCACTGACTCAGTGTGAGGATGTTATGAACAGACTCATTTGACGCATGAAACACTGTGCCGCCATAGATGCCATAGACCTCAATACCAGTCCGCACTGTGTCCCAACTCATTCCGGAGTAGTATAGATCAGCCTGACCAGTACCATCAGTTATGACATCGCCTAACCATGGAAGTGGCAAAGTCCCGTTGTTCCAGAAGAGAGAAACCGTTGCACCTGAGAGTGCAGTGCTATTATGTGCGAAGTAAGCGTAAACATGAACGGTTAACGTTTCATTCTGCATTACCGGGTTGGGGTTGATTGTCACTTCGAGATTAATTGCGTACTTGATTCGAGTGATATCAAAGTATGTAACCGTATCATTGTTCAGAGGGTTCGAACTAATGTATAGAGCTCGGAAGTAGTAAACACCATCATCATATGTCGCAAAGCCAAGTGATGTAAGGAAGCCTCCTGTTGAGTTCGTTGTTGGGTTGTCAATATCATACCAGTCAGAAACATCCCAAAATTGTATCAGTACCTCCTCACCTGCAAGGGGAGGTGCACCACCAAGATACGTTAGAACACCTTGAATGTCGAAAAGTGTTTCATCCACATATAGCTGAGTCGGTACTGAAATTGAAATCTCAAGGTAGTATCTCTGAAGTTGTATCTGTGGTGCAATTGAACTGAAAGCGTCATCATAAATGGGGGTCCAGGAGGTCCAGTTGACATTCACATCAATGAACCCGGGTTCATCTTGTGTAGGTGAACAATTGTAGAACATTTGATAGTTTCCAGATGCATCAGTAGTCTTTACGTAGACAAATGTTCCAGTAGCATTAATCCAATGAATGTAGACCGTTTCAAATGGGATTGGAGTTCCATTTGAGAATTGGAGATTACCGTATAGACGAATAGTATCGTTCAGATAATAGGTTGTGAAGTCTTCTTGAATTGAAATGAGAGTTCCCGTGGCCTCAACTAATAGGTCCTCATGGAAGGACTCACCATCGTAAACAGTGTAGTACGGTGAGGAATAGTTTGCCCAGATGTAGACCAGTTCAGTTGCCTGTCCGATTGGAATTGTATACTGATGGAGATAGCCACCCGTTGAGTTGGTAATCACACTTCCAATATAGAAGACACCAGTACTGTTCTGCAACCAGAAATCGACCCATTCATTGGCCAGTGGATAGGCAAACTCTGAGAGCTGAAGGACTCCCTCAATATCAACTGGTTGAAGAAGATAGACTGGGTCTGGAGTTACAAAGATTGGGTCCAGTGACACATCTAATTTCTTCACGTTTGTGAAGCGGTGAATCGATTCTGAGTCAGCAAGGGTAGGTTCCATTGATGTGAAGTTAGCCCAGTATTCGATTGGTCCTTCATCAGAAACAAGCACCGTGTAGTTGAGCTCAAAGTAACCATCAGAGGCTGTTAGTACTGAGCCTAGATGAACGAGTGACCCATTGTTCCAATAGATATCGACCCAACGACCACCAACACCTGTACCATTTGCTACATGAGTCAGGTATCCATAGAGCGTTATGTTCTCACTTACATAGAGTGGGTCGAAGACTTGATTGATCCAGAGATTTGTTCCACTCGAGCCAACATCAACTGGAATAGAGATGCTCCAGTTACCAGCAATGAGTGGCCACGGAGAAGTCCAGTTAGCCCGTGCATAGTATATACCATCGGGTTGAGTCACAGGAATAGCGTAGCTCCACTGGAAACCTCCAGTGGAATTCAGTGCTTGTGTAGAGTTGGCTTGCGAATGAAAGAAGGTCCCCACGAACTGACCTATAGGAAGTACTGTACCATTTAGTAGATATGCGACACCATCGTAGTAGATTGTCTGTCCGGCAGCAACAGTAGTGGGATACACATTCAGGTCGAACCCTACACGACCCCATACTGTAACTGTAGAGTTGTCACTGGAGCGCGCTTCATTCAACCTTGGAATGCCATATTGGTCCCAGTCCCCAAGGTACCATGACCAGACTTCATGACTGCCCACAGTCATTCTTGATAGGTCCATTGGATCAACATAGATGTCTAGTTCATAGTAGCCATACTCGTCTATGGATGCATTTCCCATGAATGAGTTGTCCCAGTAGATTCCAATATTCCTGTTGTCGTGCTTCGAGCTATTGACCGGTACTCCGCTCACCTTCATTGTTCCATAGACATGGACTGTGTCCTCCCAGTATGCAATATGAGTGTCAACACCCTGACTGACATTAAGATCTCTTATTTCACTGATGACGAATCCATCAGTTCTGGAGATTGGTGCTTGAGATGCATAAGGATCTGGTGTTCCTACCGCATAAATCGATGTTCGATTTGTGATTGAGAATGTCCCAGCATTCCAAGTGGCGGACATGATATGATAGTCTACTGAGGCCCATGGTGGGAAGACATAGGTAATAGTGGCAATACCAATAGGATTGATAGTGGCGATACCTATGAACACAGAGTCGGTTTCATCATAGAAGGCGATTGGTTCAGGAGTCGTGACAGGAACTCCATCCACGGTGATTGCAGCACTCAACTCAAAGGGGGTTCCAATCTGTTCCCAAGGTTGTCCATTTGTGGGCCAGACAAGGAGTTGTACATTTGGTGTTGGGGTGTTAGCAGGGTCCTCACCGCCCCCTGAGCCATCAGGTAGTACTGCAGGAATGACCTGAATCCACTCCCCTTGGGTGGCTCCTGACATTGGAATAAAGACCTCAGCCCAGAAAGCCATGTGTCTGACTTTGACTGTCCTAAAGTCATATACTGGGTCGGGGTCACCGACTGCATAGCCCATGGCTAAGCGAGCTGGAACTCCGAGATACCGCATGAAAACACAGTATGCTGTGGCAAAGTCCATTGGAAGACCGCCACCTCGCTCGAGGAACCAATCAGTGACCTCCTGACCTTGAGGTCGGTCGCCTAAGGCTGCAGGATTGATTATGAGGTTGAATGTACTTTGGAAGTAGAGTTGTACAGCCATGGCCTTCTCATAGGCATTACTACCAACAGTAGAAAATTGACTGATGTTAGTGATGACTTCTGGAGTCAAGGCAGGTAGACCAAGGTAATCATCCATTCCCACAGCACCACTGCCAGGGAGTGCATTGGCAATGACGTTGTCTATGTCTTGGGTTTCGAAAGTGAGATCGAATGAAACTACGACTTCTTCACCAGTGGTTCCCTGAATGAATGGTGTAAAAAGAAGTGTTCCATACCTGTCAGTTTCTAAGTCATAGTCTATGAGACGACCAGTATCTTCGTATGGATTGCCCTCCGAATCAAAGCTCCATACTATGAATGAATTTTCAATCACGCGTATTTCTGGAAAGAGGGAAGGAAGCTCAATTGTACCTACTGTGGCACCTGCAGTGGTGTTGAAAATCACCCTGTAAATCGGATTGGTTGCTTCACCGTATGAGATTAGTTGTGGTCCTGGGTCTACAGGCCAAGTTCCAATGTTGATTTTGCCCCAGTTTGCCCCATCATAATCGTCATACGCACCTACACGCCATAATTGGGGTGGGTCTCTCGGCGTTACTGTAAATATAACATCGTCTAAATGGTCAAGGAGATCATCTGGGAGTGGTTGTCCAATCAGACCATCAGTGTAATTGAAATTATCAAACCAGTTGGTTCTTCCTCCAGCCCAATCTATATCATATGGCCAGGGTTGAACTTCATCGTATTCAGAATGCGGGTCATACTGTCGAACAGCACCGGATTGTACTATAATGAAGTTGTACGTTGCCCAAACGAGACTAGCGACTATGAATATTGCGCTGATGAGGGTAGTAAGACCCATCCTTCTTCGGGAAGATTTTGTTGCGGCGCTCACTGGATTAGTCCTCTCGTTCACCAATTGGGGGAGTTTGGCGTGTCATGTAACTCACGGTGGATGCAAGTTACTCTCAAACGTCCTTTCCTAGCAATTAAAGGGTTGTTCAGCTGAATCCAATCTTGTTTATCGAAAGTAACATGACTCATGAAATGTCTGCAAATCACAAAATTTGGTCGCAAAAATAAAGACAACTGGAGTGCAAAACAGGAGTTCAATACGATGGAATCAAGTCATGGAGTGATTGAGGAGCATATTAGAGAGTTTCTAGAAGAGAGTAACAAGGGAGCTCATACTTTAGATCACACAAAGAGAGTCTATGCCTTGTCCATCAGGATTGGCAAGCAACTGGGGGCGGATCTAAAGGTGTTAGGAGCAGCAGCGCTTCTCCATGATATTGGCCGTTCAAAGGAGATCGAGAGTGGAGTTTCTCACTCGATACTTTCAGGGAAGATGAGTCAAGACATTCTGAGAAACACAGGTTACGATGAGGATGAAATCGGGAGGGTTGTAGACGCAATTAGAACCCACAGATTTAGTGAGGGACTTGAGCCAAACTCACTTGAGGGCAGAATACTGAGTGATGTTGACAAGCTTGATGCCATGGGAGCAATCGGAGTGTTTCGTGCAATTGCACAGGCTGAAAAAACGGGGGTAGGATTTGAAGGATTTCTTAGTCACGCAGACGAGAAGCTGCTTAGATTGAAAGACCTCATGTACACTGAAGAAGCAAAAAGATTAGCAGAAGAACGTCATAAGACCATAGAAGCCTTCGTGTTGCAGCTGAGAAATGATCTTCAGTTGTGAGGTCAACGCTTCGTTTGTTCCAAATAGAGCCATAGATAGGAATCTCTAACAGACTGGTCGGGGTCAATGCCAAGTTCTTCAAGCAGTTCAAAGATGATCTTCTTCGCTGACTCCATCGTCCTCTTCTCATGCGCGATGAATTCGAGTTCTAGATAGTGCCCAACATGCTCAACATCATCAATACTGATAGTGATGTCACGAAGGCTGTAAAAAGTCCGTTTCTTCTTGATTGTAGCAACAGGTTTGAAGCCAAGGTTTTCAAGAATAGG
>PJET01000087.1 GCA_002825515.1 Candidatus Thorarchaeota archaeon MP11T_1
TTGCGAGAAGGGCACCTTCATGGCTGAACACTTCGACCGTTTTGCTTGTGGTCGATGTGGATATACTGAGTTTAAACGAAAGGGCAAGTAGTGGTCATTCTCCAACTATGGCCATCACCCATCTTACAAAGATGAGAACACCTATTATCATCGTCAGAACAACATCTACGAGAAATACTCCTGGGATTTGAATCTCTATCCATGCTGCCAGAATCAGAGCAATTGGGAATGTGACGATGAAGGGAAGGGTTGCCACTGTCAGCGATATCTCCTCACTCGACACCATCGCATTCACAAGAAGGAGGAGCCAGATGGCGTAGATTCCAACCAACAGAGCCACTTCTGGTATCATTGTACTATCATTCCGATTTGGGATTCTCTTAGATCAAAAAACAATGTGTGTATCACATTTTGCTATCTGTTTCCATCCTTTTCATCTCATATATCAGTTAGGAGCGAGAAATAAGAATGCAAAATCGAAGAGATCACACTTCAAATAGCTGTAGGCTTGGTCTTCATACCTTGGATATCTTCACTTGTCATGCTCTACCTGTCTTTGTTCTACTACTATCGAAAATAGAAAATAACTGAAATGAAAAGATGATTGCAGGTAGTATTCACTATTGCTTCTTTTAAAAAATAGAGAAAGAACCCCACTGGGTCATGACATTCTATTGCCATAATCCCAATGGGTCTTTTAATTCAGAGTTAGGAATTCTTAGTTCATAAAACGATTCTGGTTTTCTTGGCTAACCTCCTCTCCTACGTAGGAGTGCCACAATGATGATGATGACAACCACACCTCCTAATCCACCAACAATCAGAATCATGATCTCTGGAGGCAGCTCTGCACCATCCGTTGGAGTTGTAGTTGGAGTTGTTGGTGTTGTCGGAGTGACTACGACTTCGTTTACAGTCACAATCACGGTGTCTGTCACACTATTTCCACCGAGGTCGTATACTACAATAGTAAAGTTATAGACATCTGGCGATAGGTCATCAACATCAATTGTGATTGCTGAACCGTCCCAAGGTCCACTGTCTTCTATAGTACCATCCTTGTAGATGGTGAAGTTCTTTGGATGCGAATCAACAGGAGTCCAAATGATTGTATTTCCAGTTTCACCCTCGTCGTAATCGAAATCAGCTGGATGGTCAATTGTGGGTGCAGTACCATCCTGAACATATACCCACACCAGATCTACCGCAGAGTGACCTGTAGTATCTGTGACAACAATGGTGTAGTTATATGAACCAAAGGCTAGACCATCAACGGATACATTGATTGATTCAGCACTCGAGTTCCATACACCAGATCTGATGACACCTCCATCTTGGTATATGATATAGGAACTTGGAAGTAGGTCACTTGGTAACCATGTTATAAAGTAGCCAGTGTCACCTTCATCGTAATAGATGTCCGCAGGGGTATTGATTGTGGGCGATGTTGTGTCTTGGACATAGACCCAAACGACATCGCTGGACCATTCTCCGTTGCTGTCCCACAACTGTAAGGTGTAATTGTAGGAACCAGGAGAGAGCGAGTCCAGGTCTACAACATAAGGTACGCCAATATACCAGTCACCCGAATCTACTGGAACATCGTCTTTATACAATGTATAGCCATCTGGGTTATTCCCTGATACATACCAGGTCAGGGAATTGCCTGTTGCTCCATATTCGAAATAGATGTCATCTGGAGTGGAAATGAGTGGAGGCCTGTCTATCGGTGGGAGCATGTTTGTGACTACCTCGCCCATCACAATTCCGAATTGATTGATGTATACAAAAAGGCCACTGCATTGAAGGACTGTGACATTCATGAATCCATATCCAAGATCTATACTCAGGTTGAAGCTAGCATATCCGTTCCACGCGCCCATACTGGTCACTCGCAGTATCTGGTGCCATTCTATGAAACAGGCGGGGTCACCAATGTTTGCAGCCGGAAACGAGTTCTCGTCTATCGATGTCGAATAAGGAATGGATTCTGGAACGGAAATACCGGGGATAAGGAGTAAATGCTTGTACACCCAGCTTTCAGCCGGAGGAGCGCCCGGCCAACCATCTGAGATGTATCCGTTCAAAACATTGACTATATACCAAGTATCAACATACGAAGCTGGCATGCCCATTTGGGTCTGATTCAAAGTCATTGAACAATTGATCTCAAATGGAGATAGCCAATCCAAGAATGTGAAATTGAATAGCACTTGAATGCTGTAGTCAGAAGCATGCATGTCCATGAATACATAGTCGCCATACGTAGGTTCAACCCGTGGGACAACGAGATAAGACACGATAGTGACAGATCCATTCGCTTGGACACCATTATGCCAAGTACCCATCAGGGTTATCGTATTGGTCCCATTCTGAAACACCGGTACAAAGATGGTGTATTCGGCATAAGGATTGACTACATTGACTTGTGTTATCCATGCATCGTTGACGAACACTGTGATGTTCACAAGGTTCGCCACATCTGACCCTGTATAGTTCACAAAGACGAGACCACCACGGACCTGTTGACCAGTCGTTGGAGTGTATATTGTGATTTCATACACTGCAAGGATTTTCTCCTCTCTGTTGTTATAGGTCAGAATTTCTCCACTAATGGGTGCAACGTAAGATGTCAGGTTCATAGTACCAGAAACTGGTGCCAAGACTTGTGAGTGAATGAAAGCGGATTCACCGGGATCCAATGTAGCCACATAGAGCGAGTCCTCTAGGGCACCATCAACCCAGAGCTGAAGAGTAAACCCACCCTCGATTGATGAACCTTGGTTAATAACGTAGGAGTACACATTGATTGTTGAACCTGCACCGGCTCCAGCAGGCGAGTCAATAGATGCACTAAGGTCATGAAGCGGTAGTGTGAGCCAGTAATCGAAAATGTTCTCAAAGACAAGATAGTTGTCAGTCTTGTACAAATCCACGGTCATAGTGTAATCCATACAGAAGACCTTTGATTCTCCTACCTCGCTCACAGCACCTATGATGTTCTGTCCATCAGAAGTACGGATAATCTCTCGAGCGGGATGGTTCAGAACAAATGTATTGTCTAGATCAGAGTGTTGGAGTTCGGTCACACCGGTCATCAGAGAGTGATTAGACTCGAAGTAGGTAGTGTTTCCTGCTAACGAACTTACTTTATACTCATGGGATATTCCGAGATTTGACATAAACGCATGCAAGCCTTCAGTGAATCCCCAAGCATAGGTAACAAACAGCTTACCGCCACCATTGACAAAGGCCTCAAGAGCTGAAATGTCGGATGATGGCCACGAATCTCCATGACCACCGATGAAGATGACATCATATAGTGTTAAATTGTCCAAGGTGAGGGATGTCGTTATCAGCCCTGTTAGATATCCACGATCCATGTAAAGAGACCTGACTTCCCACATATCTTCCTCACCATGAGACGTAATGAATCCCGCAGCAGGAACAGTCCGGTCATAGTAGAAAGTCACTGTATCGGAACCGTAGTTTCCCAATGCATCATATGCAAAAACAGTGACGTTGAACCAATTTAGATTTTCAAGGGCCAAGTAGATGAAATTCTCCGAATCAACTCGTTGATGGAGTGAGTTGTTTACATAGACTTCGAAGTATTCAATCCAGGTTGTGAGGTCACTATAAGTCCAGTTCACCTTGCCATTATTCAATGTGCCCATATCTGAGGGATAGTCAATCATAACAATGGGATCGTCTGTGTCAACAAGAACTTGAACCCCTGTTGTGTAGTTCATTCCACCGGTTTCCATATAGACCTCAATCCAGTCCCATCCATTGGGAAGTCCAGTCATGTACATGAATTCTAATGGGGTAGTAGCATACCATACAAAGTTCAAGAACACATGATAGCGAACTATGGTTTCATTCGAGTGCCCTTCCCAAGTCAGAATGTAGTCTGTAGACACAGACTCGTCATCAGAAGTAATGAAAAGCCACTTCTTTGGAGGTTCAAAGCGAAGTGTTAGGTCATCTATTGGGAATGAGCTAATTGTGTGCTGTTCGTAATTGCTCCAGATTGCTCCGTGATTGAGACCTATGGCATATGGGAACCCGTAGGTATTCTGTACCCAATCATAATTGAATTCGATGGTACCATTTTCATAGAAAACGACCTGAAAAGTACCCACTAATTCCTCAGAATAATATGCGTGCATCACATTATTGTATTCAATCACGTAGCGACTGGGAGAAGCCAGTGTCAGATTGTACACACCGGGATTACCATAAGACGAGGCTATTGGAGTAGCATATGGAGCAACGGCATACCAAGAGGATTCGTCAGTTGACCCAAGGCCCACCCATGCACTATACGGATCAGTGTTGTAGAACGACATCCAGCCATGCCTTGACACATAGACTTTCGTGAAGTTCTCGCCATAGAATGGAAACTCAAAGGGAAGCGTAAGCATAACACTGTCACTCATGCTGAGGTCGTTCCACGTCCCGCCAGTGGCATCTTCCCAGTTGTAGGGAACTGTCATTGTGCTATAATCAAAATCTCCAGCTGTCGGGTCAGTGGCACTTGGAGAGAATTGCCTTTCTGTATCTACAGTTCTCTTGGACTGTAGTCTACCAGTGTTGTCATCTTCGACTTGCTGCCCGAAATCAATTGATTCGGGAGAACCAAGGTTTTCAGTAGCAAAGTCAGAGGGATTACTTGTGCTTCTCTGAATAGCCGGAAGGCTACTCGCGAAGTTGCCCAATATGAATATGAATACAAAGGCTGATAATAACAGATAGGATTTCTTCCTCATGAAGATCTCTCCCCTTAGGATTAAATGTTGGAGGAACCCCGCGTTAGTCCTCCAGCAAAAATATAGTCATACTTTACTTGTCTATAAATCTATTCGATAAATAATGAATTAGTATGAGAAGTGGTAGCGGGTAGCATTGCTGCAATGGTAAGATAAAACTCGGACCACAACATGTATCATGTTAACAAATGCAGTTCTTTGATACAACCATTCCAATCATAGCAATATTTCTTGGATCTGTTATGTCAAGCTTGCTCCTTGCATTGCCATTTTATCGCTATAAAGGTAAGATTTCGGAGTCGTCAATCCTACTAAGATTGGCATTGTTGATTCTATTGGCCTTTGGAGTGGGAACTACTGTGTTTGTTTCTTTTGTATACCCAATCTATCTCATTTTTGCATTCATTTTTGTCCTACCATTCGCAGTCTGCTTTATGCTTAGGAAATGATGAATGAAAGAGTGGCAACGGGTAGATTAGATCACTCTTCAAGAACCAACTCCGTCTGATCTCTTGGTGAGTCTGCATTATCGGACGGCTCACTTCTCAATCTACTGACACAGTAGAGAACTGATATCACAATGAGAGGCCACACAACTAAGATGCTGATTGGAGAAGGCCAACCAAGTGTATATGTCAAAGGCCAGATGAAAAAGAAGAAAGCAGGCAAAAACAAAATCAAAATGCATACCAAACATATTCGGTAGAGGTCCCGATCAATTTCAATCACAATCTTGTCGGAACTCAAGAAACATCCTCTCCTTCAATGATATCGTGTAAATATCAGATAGACGTTTTGGTGTAACAGAAGTAGAAATGGTAGCGGGTGGAAGATTTGAACTTCCGATCTCGGGGTTTCCCGAAAGCGGAACTCGAGCGTTGCCGCCCATATGAGCCCCGCGGGATAGGCTTCGCCCGTGCACGGACGAATCCGCACAGGACTGGCTTCCCCAACCCGCTTTTACTTAAACGTTTGTTTGAACAATAGCGAGAACCGGAGCTTGAGCCCCAACTCGCTATGCTTGGAATGGGCTTTGCCAATGTGAGTTTTAAAGTTATTCGTAGGACTGGACTACTTCACCTTCTTTGCAAACTCTTTTCCGAAATCGATGGCTTGATCCAGTTCATCAGCATCTGGAACCCACTTCACAGTGAACGGTTCCATGACTATGTCCATCTTTCCTTTCTCCATAGACTCGTGAATCTTTTTCACAGCTCCTCCGCCCCACCCATAAGATCCGAAGGCTGCGCATTTCTTCCCAGCAGGTTTCAAGACTTCTATATCAGAGAGAACAGGAGCAAGAGTTGGCAGGATGTCATTGTGCAGAGTGGCACTTCCTACGAGTATTCCCCGAGCCTCCAACAGGTCCGCCATGATGTCACTCCGGTCGCTGTGGGGGATGAGTTTCAATATGGGTTCCAAGCCCTCGGTTTGAACACCTTCGGCAATGGCACGTGCAAGTTTGGTGGTACTATCCCACATCGTGTCCCAGGTGATGATTACTTTGTCTTGGACCCTCTCACCCTTCGCCCATTCAAGGTATCTGGTGACAATCTGTAGTGGGTCTTTTCTCCATATCAGACCATGAGAAGGAGCTATCATCTTGATTGGAAGTCCTAATTCGATGACTTCTTCGATTTTCCTCTGGACCATTCTACTCAATGGCCATAGGATGTTTGCATAATATTTCTCAGCCTCTCGCCAGAGTATGTTTTGATCCACCTCATCTGCAAATCGTTTTTCTGTAGCATAATGCTGACCAAAGGCATCATTTGGAAGCAACAACTGTTCTTCCACATAGTAGGTGAACATAGATTCAGGCCAGTGAAGCATGGGAGCCTCATAGAATCTGAGAGTCTTTCCCCCTAAGTCGATTTCATCGCCGGTTTTGACGGTCTGAATGTCCCATCCATCATCATAGTGTTTCTTCAACTGGTCAATAGCCTTCGATGTGCAGACGAGTTTTGCATTTGGGGCTAT
>PJET01000088.1 GCA_002825515.1 Candidatus Thorarchaeota archaeon MP11T_1
GGAGTTATCCTTTTTCGAGCCATCACATTGAATGCACTTCTGATGTAGTCTCTCCTGGTTCTGTATTGAATTTCTGAATCAAGTGAGAACTCATCTGATGTGCCCAAATCCAAGTATTCTACATGAATTACCTTGTCTTCACGAGGCTCTGCGACAATCTCTATTGCCATGTCTATTGCAGCTGCTATCACATCCAGACCTAAGTAGTCACTATGTTCTCCGAAAAGGCAGACACGTCCGGGAGCATTCACGAGAAATGATGACTGGCAATTAGGACTCATGAAACCAGCTGCCTTTCTGTTTATGATAGGCCTTGCTGATGCATCCTTATTGATTCTTCCTTAGCCTATTTCTGCTCGAAAGCTGACTTCACTGCGGTTTCAATGTCTTCAGGAGTGACTCCAGGTGACTCGATATTGAACTTAGCATAGGCGTCATTGATCTTTTCCATAAGATTTCCATTATCTGTCTTTGCGCCTATGAGCGTCTTTTCGAGATTAGAGATGGCATCCATTGGTAGCATGAAGAAATCACCACTGATGATCACCTCGTTTAGCCTCCCTTCAACTTCCTCTGCAGTGACTCGTATGAGTCCGCCAGGCGCCTTATAGTTAGAGGTGCCCACTCGGGTTGTGGCTGATATTCTTACAGTCCTTGCATCTAATCGTCCGCCACGTCTCCAATGCAGCCATTCATCCGACATGTATTTTGGTTTTAGTTCATTTACCCTATCAATTTCCCATTTATTGAACTTGCCCGGAACCAACTCAATGTCGAGTGTTTCTTCATAGAGCCGTATAAGATCCTCCTTCACTTCTGACCTGTCAGGCATTGAACCTGTTAGCAATTGAATCGTAGACATTCTCTCTCGAAGGCTTTGTGCAATCTTGTCTCTAAACTTCTCATTAGGGACTCTCAAAACCTTGACCATCATATCAAAATTGAAGTCAAAGATCATGTTTCCAACTAGAATTCTCGCATCACCAATATCTCCTGCACCATTCCCCGAGATTTTCTTATCATTAGCAATGATATCATTCACAGGTTTGAACTCTGCAGGAACTCCAAGATTCCTATATGCTCGGACAGGCGCCTCAAGAAACTTGACGTAGTAATCATCAATCCTCTTTGGTGTTGTAGGACTGTCTTTTCTGCCAATCAGCTGGTAGAACATTTGCCCATCATCGAGATAGACACCGCCACCACCAACAACTCGACGCGTGTAGAAGATATCATTCTCATCGCAAAACTTTGTGTCTATGTCTACCTCAATTTCTTGGAAATATCCAAGACTCACTAGGGGTTTGGCAGGCCAACAGATAATGAGAGTATTTTCAGACTCTCCTTCCGTAATTCCTTGAGCAATCATATCATAGTTAATCTGGGTCTCGATGGGCGCTATCGGTCCCAAATCGAGAAGCCTCCAACTCTCAAGTGTCATGTGGTAACGCCAATTGCTTTGGCTTATATTCGTTACCAAATGAAACATGTTATGTTTGGATGCTAAGGCATAAATGGGTCCCAGAGGAACGACTCTCGATTTTGATGATTGAATCCATCGGTCTAAAGAAGATGTTCAGCGAATTCACAGCTGTTGATAACCTATCATTTCAGGTAAATCCAGGAGAAATCTATGGCTTGCTTGGCCCCAATGGGTCCGGAAAATCGACTACTATGAGGATGCTACTTGGTTTATTGAAACCAACAGAAGGAACAGCAAAAGTGATGGGTTTTGATATCAGGACTGAAATTGTTAAAGCCAAACGTATGATGGGGTATGTTCCTGAGGAGCCAGTACTACCTGAACGTTTGACTGGCTGGGAGTACGCTAACTATGTAAGTGACATCTGGCGAGTTCCACGAGGTCCTGAGCGTGAGGAAGAGTTGGACGAGCTTCTAACATTACTAGACATCAAAGATGCTAGTGATGATCTGATAGAAACCTATTCCAAAGGAATGTCACGAAAAATCAGTCTTGTTGCTGCGTTAATTCACCAGCCAAAAGTTCTGATTCTCGATGAACTTCAAGCTGGTATTGATCCACGAGGAGCTGCAACAATAAAGGAGATTCTTAATGGTCTACGTTCAAAGGGTGCAACCATTCTAATGAGTACTCATATTCTTGAGATTGCTGAGCAACTTTGTGATAGAATTGGTATCATAGACGATGGAAAGATGGTTGCCGAGGGTTCGATGGAGGAGCTCAGAGTACAAGCAAAGGGTGAAAGGTCATTGGAGGAGATTTTCCTTTCATTGACTGGTGGACCTGATATGCAAAAGATCGCGGAATATCTTGGTGACGTCAAGTGACATTCAACGAGTTGTGGGTTCTGCTCAAACAGGACTTGACCCAAAGCTACAGGGTTTCTGGGGCAAAAGGAAAAAGGACTGAGCAGAAGAATGTCCTTCGTAGACTATTTGCTCCTATTGCTGCTGTAGCTGTTGGCATTTTGATAATCTTGGGCGTAAACTGGCTTGTTCCCATTATTGGCTGGGAAACCCTTGATACTATTCTCACTGATAATATAGGAACTGGATCCTCTCTCTTCAATGTGCTTCTCTTGTTTTCCTTCATTGGATCAATAATGTTCAGTGCCACGACAGTCGGGAATTCATCTAGAATGGAATACCTCATGACATTGCCTATCCCGCTTCGCACACTTTTCTTAGAGAAAACTATCATAGTGATTCTCTACAGTTCTGTATTCTTTCTTGTCATCGGGACTCCTGTTTTCATTGGCCTTAGTATGGTGTCCAATGCTCAACTTGCACTCCTCTCAATTCCTACCTTTATCGGAATGATGCTTGTCCTTTCAACCTTGGGAGTTTCAATAGGTGGATTACTAGGACTTCTATTCTCACGCTTGCTTGCAGGTAGAAGACGTCTTAAACAGGTGGGCTGGTTCATTGGTACTTCTCTTGCTGTTCTTGGAAGTGCTCTGTATTATTACTTCATCTTTCTCTCTGATGGGTTTGCTGATATTTTTCCAATTCTATTTCAAATAGCTGAAAATCTTGGTTTCACATCTGGTCTTAGTCCCGGCGCTGCAACAAGTGCCTTGTCGCTTGGTTTTCTGGTTGGCGAGCCTATAATCATTAATGATGTCTTTCTTGCTCTATTCTATAGTGCTCTTGCTATTCTTCTTGTGAATCTCAATGCATACGTCAGCGAAACTGCACACTATAGTGGCTGGCTTGCCTCTGGGTCAAAGAGAACGTCGAAGGCTCAGGCACCAGTAGCTCACACATCATGGAACCCCCAGACAATTCCGGGCTTTACATTCAACACCGCAACAAGTGTCTCAATCTGGTACAATATAACAAATATTCGAAGAGAAGGTCGAGTATTTGCTCAGTACCTCGTAGGGCCACTCAGGTTCATTGTACTGATAATATTTGGAATATTTGCTGGAGGGGAGATGATAATGGGTTTCACACCTTTCATTGTCATTGCGATCATAGTCCCCTTTGTCATCTCCTATGCTGTCAGCTTCGCTGGTTATGAGCTCGTCTATGAAGGTCGTAATCTCATGAATCTACAGCTTGCACCTTTGAGTATGTACGATTATGTGATGGGAAAAGTATACAGCTCCGCACCATTTGCCCTTGTTGTCAGTGCTGGGGTTTCTATCCTAGTCACTATAATAGCTCCTAGTCTTCTCGTCTACGTGCCTGTAGTTATTGTATCTGCGGTTGCCATCAATCAAGCTGCTGGAGGAATTGCTGCAAATGCAGCTGCTATTGGTGGTGATTTTCGGGCTGAACGGCTAGTCACGAGACAGAGAGGGGCACAGGTACAGATGCCTATTCGAGGCTGGTCGATACTTCGAGCACAGCTTCTCCCCAATCTTTTGGGCTTCACAGGACTCTCAGCTGTCCTCGGTTTAGGCCTCTTTCTTGGACCTCTATTCGCCTATGTTGCTGTGGTCCCATTCGGGATGATATGTCTAAGTCTCTCTCGACACTATGCCAAGAGCGCAGGCATCAAGCTGACCAAGAAAGAGGCATCAGACTATCTCTGATACTTATAGCTTCAAATCACCTACTATTTTGGCAGGTGGAATCAACATATCACAATCAAAGTACTGCCCTATCATTGGTGTTTCAATCTTCGCGAGACTGAAGTCATCTCGAGGTCCACCATTAATAACAATCTCCACCTCGCCGGAACGCCCATCCTTTATAGTGTACTCAAGGTATGCCGCTATCAGTACTGCCATGTCATACCCATCACCTGCTGGACTTGGAATAACCTTCGCATTGATATTAGGTCCACTATCAATCCATGCACCTTCATCCTCCATTTTGGAGCTGGCTTCATAGATAGTGGTCCCATCTCTTACAACTTTCCCGGTTATTGTGTCCTTCTTCCAATCTAAGGTGATGTCTGCAAGTTTTCGCGGATAGCCCCATATCTCGCGTCCTGAAGACAGAGCGGCATCAGTGTTCACGTAGTTATATGCAAAGTATACTCCAACCTCCTCCTCCTTGGTTTCAGGATTATCAAAGATGCACTGGATAAGTAAACCTGACTCCATAAATGGACCAATTTCCTTGCAGGGCATCTCTCCAAACATTAGGGCAGCGAGGGGCATCTGTGACGGACGTAATGGAGCAGGAAGAAGGTCTTTGATTGCATCTTCTGGAGGATTGAACATCGCCAAGAACAGTCTTGCGTCTATATAGTGATACGGCGGTCTAGGATAACTTGGCGATAATAGTGGTGTACTCTTGCCCTTTGTCATGATTCTTCACCTGAACCTGATGTGTAACCAGATTATTGAATCTGCCGAGATTTGTTTCATAGTTTAGCTTTCTTGAATATCATTGGCCAGATGAAGATACCAGTAAGTGCGACTAAGATGTATCGAATCATTCGAAGCCATATCTCTTCCGTGGGAAGAAACAGGGCTAATCCATACATCACACCGATGACGAGAATCAAACCGATCACAGCCCGTATTACTAAACGCCATTTCTGTCCTTGATACGGTTCAGTTGAAAAGTTCACAAATCGCATCTCAAGAATCAAACCTAAGGCAAAGCCAACAACTAAGCCTCCATATGCCCCAAAGTTGTCTTCAGGTGGCACTGGAAAGATAGTACTAATCAAAGTCATTGTGAATCCGATAATAATCAGCAGCAGATACAGGTATTCTGAGTTATACTTTGAAAGATACTCTCTTGCTGGTTTTTCAATATAGATGAAGAGAAGTACTGTAATGATGCCTATACCCCACCCTAAAATGACATCTTCAATATAGTGGACTCCAATATAGACTCTTGAAATTCCAATCAACACGATAAGGATGATGCTTACAAGCGCCATCCACCAAGCCTTAACCCTCGCTGCAAACCATCCATATAGTGTTGCAGAGTTCTGGGAGTGGCCGCTAGGAGTACTGTAATTCGATGCATCTGCACCTGGGAGCCAATTACTCGCTGGTGGTCTATCATTTGCAATCAAAAATTTCAACCAATAATTTGAGATGATTGCCGCAATGAGTATATACGTCGCAAGCATAGCTTCTTTTTTGTTATATGTCCAATACGTAATCAGCAATAAGGCGATTATGAAGATTTCACCGCCCAGTTGGGTGATGATTAGGAAGAAATCTCCTAGACCCGGCAGGATATTTCTTAAAACATCAGTTATTCCTGGATCGAACCACATATGTCATCGCTCCCAAGATTGGAAGGTAACTTGAATTACATTGCGAGAGAAAAATCTGTTTATTGACAAAAGCTTATAGTAGGACATAATACAACCATAGGTTGAGGAGGTTGTCTGATGGTCTTTGAGAACTTGGAGCCAAAACGCGTTTGGGAGATCTTTGAGGAAGTCTTCACAAAGACACCACGTGAGTCTAAGAACGAGGAGAAGATACGAAATAAGCTGAAGAGTTGGATACCTGAGCATGCAAAATCACTCGGTATGATCATTGATGTGATTGAGGATTCAGCTGGGAACTTACTAGTCAAGAAAGGTCCGATAAAGGGGATGGAGTCTTCTCAACCCCTTCTACTTCAGGGCCACATGGATATGGTTTGCGAAACTGATCGACCCGATGGTTTTGACTTTGAAAACAGTCCCATTCCTATTCGTATACAGCAAAATGGAGAGTGGGTTGATGCTGATGGTACTACTCTCGGAGCAGACAATGGGATTGGCGTTTCACTTGGTCTTGCCCTAATGTTAGATCCAGCAGTAAGACATGGTCCTCTCGAGCTTCTCATCACTGTAGATGAAGAAACAGGTCTTGTTGGTGCATTTGCTCTTGAACCTAAGGAGATAGGCATCAATAGCAAACTTATGATAAATATAGACTCTGAAAGGTTCGGAGTGATTACTATAGGTTCAGCAGGTGGTGGAGACACAGACCTCATTAAGAAACTCGAACTCAAAGAAGTGACTGGAAACGCCTCATTCTACAATCTGATTGTGTCTGGTCTGCTCGGTGGGCATTCTGGTGTCGACATCCATAAGCATAGAGCCAATGCTAACAAGATAGTTGCTAGAATGCTCGCATCTCTAGCTGCTGAGATGAATGTACACCTTTGCAATTGGAATGGAGGAAGCAAGCATAACGCAATAACACGTGAAGCAATAGCTAAATTTGCAGTAGAAACTGGAAAAGCAGAAAGAGCGGAAGAGCTGCTGAAAGCAGTTCGCAAGGACCTAACAGCATACTACGATGAACTTGAGCCCGACCTTCAG
>PJET01000220.1 GCA_002825515.1 Candidatus Thorarchaeota archaeon MP11T_1
GGCCAGCTGGACGTGCTTCAAAACTTGAAATTCTAGATGCGCTGAAACAATACATCTACGTAGAGGATGTATCGGAATACAAGCGACTTCTTCCGACTATTTCTCTAATATTAGGATCTTACAAAATAATTGTGTGGCTCCTAGGTATTGATATCAGTGGTCTATTCGGATCAATCAGTTTTGGGAATTTTGCGATTGCACTATTAATTATTGCTTGGCTTATGGTTGATGGCATCCTCAACACCCTTGGTCCACTTCTCTTCCTCTACGGTGCAACCAGGGTGTTTATGAAGGGATCACTCAGATTCCAAGAAGCTGTTGTGAATGCAGGTCGAAGGTTCTTTGGAGCCTTTGGAAACCTGGCTACAAGAAATGTGAAGCGAAACCCTGCTCGCACTGCGTCACTTGTATTCATAATAGCCTTAATTGTGTCTTATGGGATATTCGCAACCGGAAGTCTCTATTCTCAGGCTGATTACATAGAACGAAGTGCTCGATACGATGTCGGAGCAGATGTCAGACTTCAACTCAATGCAGGAGCAAACATGACTGAGATGCTTGAAGCTGTAGTGGATTATGATGGTGTTGAAGATGCGACTCCTGAGTATCAACTGGACCTTAGGGTTGGCACTACGCAAATTGAAACTCGAGGCATACGGCCTGATGAATGGACTGATGTTGGCTATTGGGAGCCTGAATGGTTCTTAGGTGATATTACAGAGATGATGGATAATCTAGGTAATGATGGAATCATCATTTCCAGAGACATCGCAAAGAGGTTGGAGCTGAACGTTGGCGACACAATATATGTGGATGGTCCATTTGGCTCAGGAAGATATGGGTTAACTATTGTCGGTCTTATTGGCTATCTTACAATAATTGAAGTAGCTATTGCAGGATTCACATTTTCAACAGGCGGAGATTATGTTTCTATTGTATCCGAGACCTTTCTTAATGATAGCATGTTGATTCATACATCAACAGCAAATGTGCTGATTGATACAGATCCCAATGTAAATGGCACAGTCCTTCAGCAACAATTGCTTTTGGATTTTGAAGACGTGTTTAGGACTTTCTCTGTCACTTCTGAAATATCAGATTATCAATCAAGTCCTCTTAGAAGCGGCTCGACTAAGATTCAATGGTTGGCGATCAGCTTCGCAGTTATACTTGCTATGGTTGGAACTGGTTTAGTGGTCTATCTCACATTAAGAGAAAAGGATGCAGAGATTGCTCTGTTGTCTGTTCGTGGTTTCAGCAAGTGGCAATTATTCAAAACGCTTCTTGCTGAGGTTATGGTGACTGTTCTATTCGCACTTCTATTGGGAGTGTTTGTTGGATATGTGGAAAATCTTGGACAGGTTTCACAGTTGAATACTAATGCAACTGGTCTCATACGTTATGGAGTGACCTTAGGTGGAGCCGCATTCTACACGAATCTTTTACTTGTAGGTGTAGTCTTACTAGCTGCGATAATTCCTGTCTGGCTGTCATCCAGACGACCAGAGTCGAAGGTTGACTTACTGAGAGCATAGGTGATGAAAATGAGTACGAAAGCGTATATTCAAGCTGATGACCTGGTGAAGGTCTATCGTTTAGGAAATGTGGAGGTTCAAGCCCTTAGGGGTCTCTCGATGCAAGTATCTCAGGGTGAGATGGTGGCAATAGTAGGAGCGAGTGGGTCTGGAAAGACAACACTGCTTAACATATTGGGCGGAATCACACGAGCAACTGCAGGAAACACAGTTGTTGCTGGTTATGATGTGACCAATGCAAATGCGGTACAACTTGTTGCTCTTCGCCGCGAGATTGTTGGACATATCTTCCAAGAACTCAATCTGATCCCTACTCTCACAGCCTATGAGAATGTAGAATTACCTATGCTTGCTGCAAAAGTTGATGGAAGTAGACGGAAAGCACGAGTTGAGGAATTGCTCTCCATTGTGGGACTTGCAGATAGAATGAAACACAAACCCGATGAGTTGTCAGGTGGAGAACGCCAACGAGTTGCCATCGCAGCGGCCATAGCTAATGATCCGAAAGTCCTGCTTTGCGATGAGCCTACCGGAGACCTCGATACGGAGACAGGGAGTATCATAGTCGAGTATTTGCATAAGGTCAACAAGGAATATGGAAAGACCGTTCTGATGGTTACACACGATCCATCGGTCGCTCGGCAATGTGACCGTATCTATAGGATTAGAGATGGTCAGATCATATCTGTGCAATCACCAACAGCTGATGACCAGTCAGAAGCAACTTCAAGAGTTGATGTTATTCGCGAAAGGCTCACAGAAATAAAAGCTGAGATTGTACGTCTTGATGAACAAGTCAAGACTGGTACAATTGACCTTGGCGTGTTTGCAGGAAGAAGGACAGCTCTGGTAGACAGACAAGAGATGTTCGAGGAAGAATTGCATAGACTAGGCTTGTAACAACCAACTCTCCTCGATATCTTTTTGACCACCACTTAAAATGTCTAGAGTTGGTGGTCTGAGTGAAACGTCCCATTGTCGTTGTCCATGGTGGAGCCACAGTCTTCGAGAAGAAGTATCACCCCGCCATTCTAGAAGCAGTCAAAGATGCTGCTAAAAGAGGAATGCTCACTCTTGAAAAAGGAGGCTCAGCTCTTGATGCAGTAGAGGCTGCAATTTGGGTTCTCGAAGAAACGAACCTATTCACTGCAGGTCTGGGTGCCAGTAAGAATCGAGATGGTGAGATTGAGCTGGACGCAATCATAATGGACGGTAACAGACTTCAAAGCGGAGCTGTCATGGCGGTTCAAAATATAGTTCATCCTATCTCTCTTGCAAGATATGTTCTTGAACGAACCGCAAATTCCCAGATTGTTGGTTCTGGAGCCAACAAGCTATACGAACAGATGTTGGCTGAAGGGTACCGGAAAGAGACCTCAACCCGAAAGACTGAGCCCCCTGAAATGGCGAAGAATTACGACACTGTTGGTGCAGTAGCTGTGGATACAAATGGCATGATTGTATCAGGTTCTTCAACGAGTGGCTGGCCAGGGAAATTGCCAGGTCGTGTAGGAGATTCACCAATTATTGGTGCAGGTGTATATGCAAATGACATTGCGGGTGCTAGCTGCACCGGAAAGGGTGAACAGATTCTAAGAATCACAATGGGGAGAATGGCAGTATACCATGTTGAACAAGGTCTATCAGTTCAACAAGCTGCAGATACTGTGATGGCTGAGTTGCGTCAAAAAACCACAGGAGAGGCAGGTCTTATCTTGGTGGATAAATATGGAGATTTAGCAATCAACTTCGACACTCCTCATATGCCAGTCGCAGTGCTCTCAAATGAAATGAAAGGAGTCTTTTGTTCAATGACTCCTGAATGGCCTATTTAATAGACTTCAGTCAAGCAAACGCTTCTCTCCAGAAATTTTCAAGATTTCAGTTATATCTTGACTGACTTCCAAACATCCAAGATATTTCTGCTCAGTGTCTCTAACAGCAAAGTAGCGAATATGAATGGTCTTTCCTCCCAAGTTGATCCAAAACTCAGCTGAATCCCTAGTTCCGTTTCTGAAATCATTCAGTATTTGTTCAACAACGTGCACACTCTTTTTGGGATGACACAATTGTACACTTCTCCCGATTACAGCTCGAGATCGAACAAAGATTCTCTCAGGTGATTCGCTAAAGAATTGAACACGGTCTTGTGCGTCTACAAAGGTCATATCGATAGGCAAGTGGTTGAAAATCGCTTCAAGCATATCAACAGAGAGTCTTCCACTACCAAAAATCACTTCACTCTCCTCTGAAACGATTGGTTTCATTGCTTCAGCAGGTGCGCCTTTACTCACTGCTCTAACTGAGTAACTGCAATACCCTATGTCATTAAAATCTTGAACAATAATATCCCATTCCTGTTCACTGAATAGTCTCAAAGATGCTGGGAATAAAATATTGTTCTCCTTATTGAAATGACTAGCAAGCATGTTCGCCAAAGTCGTTGACACCTCACTCATCTTGCCTAGATTTTTCATTAGTTCTCCGTTCGCTTCTGAATTCAGACCAAATAGCTCTTTCTCAATTTCGTGAATTTCTTGATGCTCGCTCCACATTGCTGCAGGTGGACCTGTGAGACCATGTCTTTCAATAACAGGGAAAAGAGCGTTTTCTTCACGTAGGTAGTGGGTTTCGGATTCAGCAAAAAATCCAAGTAATTGCCTTATTCTATCGAGATATGCTGAGCTCGGTTCTCTCTCTCCTATGATAATTGCTTTGCTAAGTGAATGCAGTTCGTTGGCATATTCCATGAGGAGTATGTGCTCAGTCATTAAAGTATGAATTGGATGCCCTTTTGGTGTAATTGGTTTTTGACCTTGAACGGTATCTCTAAAGACCTCGAAACTCATATTATACAAAATCTCAAGGACTTCATTAGATACTCCCTCATTAATCATCTCGTCTTTTACAAGGGTCATTTCGGCTGGATTGACAACTCCCAATGTCTTCACAAAATGTTTCTTAAGTTCCCCGAGATCATCTCCAGCCTCAATCTTCTTTGCAATATCTTTGAGAATTTTCTTTCGATCACTCGACATAAAATCGCCAATGATATCTTAGGCAACTGTCTTGATATTTCCTTTGACTCCGATTTCAAACACTCTCAAAGGTAAATTCATACCAGTGTTCCCGATAGCTTGAGCCACAGCCCTAACTAGTCCATGGCAACAAGGCACTTCCATGTGAACTACTGACACATCCTTTACGTCGTTGACTTTGAACATTTGAGTGAGCTTTTCGACGTTCTGCTGATAATCCTCGAATTTAGGACAAACAAGAACTGCTGCTTTATTCTTAAGAAAATCTTCGTGCATTGATGTATATGCAAGTGCTGCGCAATCTGCGATAATGAGGACACTAGCGTTCCTTAGTGCTGGGTGTTGAGGCATTAACAACCGAAGTTTAATTGGCCAATGCGTAAGCCTAGACTCCTTTGGTTTCAAGATAGTTTCTGGCAATAAGTGATCTGGACCATCATGGACCCCTCCTTCTCCATCTGAATAGGTAAAGCTCTCACTTCCCGCACATCCTATTTCCTGAGTTGCTAGGTTTTGTTTTCTGATATTCTCCTTCGCTGCAATTTCATCAAACGGAACAGTTTCAACCTCTCTGAGTGTTAATGCTCCTTCAGGACATTCCCCTAGACATGCGCCCAGACCATCACAGAATGATTCAGAAACTACCTTGGCTTTCCCGTCAACTATCTGAAGTGCGCCTTCAGCGCAACCAGGAACACAGTTACCACATCCTGTACAAAGATCTTCATCTATGCGTATCATTAATCGCTTTACCATCGTCATATGACTTGCCTCTATCTTCACCATAGTTAATTATTTATGGGTGTACTATTATAAATATAGTAGTTACCAATTGGGAAGTTTATCTAATGACTGGGCGAACAAAAGAAGATGTAGAACTATGTCCCGTGTTCGCTGCATCACGGATTTTAGGCAAACGTTGGTCGATTCTCATAATTCAGGTTCTTTTAAGACCTGATTCTATCATTGGACTCAGATTCAATGAGCTTTACAAGGAGCTAAGCTGGATAAGTCCAAAAATTCTGACACAGCGACTAAGAGAGCTTCAAGAGAATGGAATTATTTCTAGAGATGTTGATGTTAGCTCGATTCCTCCTAAGGTGTGGTATACTTTGACAGAGAAAGGGAGAGACTTGGGGCCCACTTTGGAATCCATGCAAGCTTGGGGAATGAAGCACGGTGGTAGAGTTGTTGCTGTTTGTATGGGTAAGGGCTTCGAACACTGTCATGAGTGTGAACACTAACAAAATGAGATATTAGAAGCTCTTATAGTCAATCCTGATAGAATTCAGGAGTTGTCCTGCATGAAACGTAAAATCAAATTTGGTGCTAGATTAAGTCGTGTTATTTCAACTGTCGCACCTGACAGTGAGAACATCAATATTACTCCTTACAAAAGAATTCAATGGTCACTTGTTCGACAGGTCGCTCAAGAATGCGAAAAATTGGGATTCGATTCTGTAATTGTACCAGATCACCCAATGGATGATGTGTCTCGATACGCCTGCATGTCTACAATAGCTGCCCTAGCTGCATGTACTGAAAGAATCACTATTGGTACACTAACTACCAACACGATGAGATACCTCCCCAACCCTTCACTTTTCATTAAAGAAGTTGCTACACTTGATGACATTTCAAATGGTCGACTATATCCATTTGGTTTGGGACTTGGTTGGACTCCGCACGAATATGAAGCATTTGGATTTCCATTTCCAAAACACAAGATTCGACTTGCACAGATGAGAGAAACTATTGAAATGATGAAACTGATGTTTACAGAGGATAAAGTCACGTATGAAGGGGAACATTTCCAAATCAAGGATGCCATATGTGTACCTAAACCTGTACAGAAGCCATTTCCAATCGTTATAGGTGCACGTGGGAACAGAACACTTCGTCTTGCTGCTGAATACGCTGACCATATTGATATCTATGGGGGCATGGATTTAGATGATCTTCAAGAACGACTCAGTTTCATTGAAAATACGTGTTCTGAAATCGGGCGAGATTTCAAAGATATTCTATTCTCATGGGGTTGCTGGTTCTGGATTTATGAAAATAATGAGGAACGAAACCGCTATGCTTCAGAAATTAAGCGCTTATCAGAGTATCCAGAAGACCGCTTCC
>PJET01000116.1 GCA_002825515.1 Candidatus Thorarchaeota archaeon MP11T_1
CTATTCCATGGGGAGGGATAGATTCCTGCCAAAATTCTTCGATCGTGTAAATAAGAGGCTCAAAACGCCAATTCCCTCACTTGTACTAGTTCTGATTCTGGTTAGTCTTTTTGCTGTTACAGCTGATGTAGTGTTAGTTGCTCAACTCGCTGTTTTTGGCTACCTTATTGCACAAGCAATAGTCAACTTTTCAGTTATCATACTTCGAAGAAAAGGACTTAGTGTTCCAGGAACATTCAAAGCACCACTGTTTCCTTTGATTCCGTTGGTAGGGTTCATTGTCTGTGTGTTCCTTGTTCCATCGCTAGATTACTTCGTTCTTCAGCTTGGTGGAATTCTCACTGTGATTGGATTATTTGTATTCATAATCTATGGAAGAAAACGGAACAAAGCGCATGTTGATTTACTAAACGGAGAGAACGGAATCATTGATCCATGATAATGAATGATGTATAATCAATTACGTTAGGTACTGAACTAACTTTGTCAATGGAAAACATACGGTATTCATTGAGTGTCGGCACTTCAATCATAGCTACAACATCGTATAATCCATCTGAAACAGAACATGCTAGTATGACCTCATCGATGGCCCTCAGATTCTTTTGGACTTCCTTTTCCTTGCCAGGTTTTGTAACAACTGCGAGGAATACTTTAATGGGCATTTCTAGTGTTCTCCGTTGAATAGAAATTCGTAGATTGTTTCTCAAGAATAGAATAGCATGCCGATATATCATTCTGTCGGACACTGAATAATATATTATTTTGCTTCATCATTGTCCAACCATTCTCGAAGCGTATGAGCTGCTTTTTCTGTCATTCCAGCAACTTGAGCAAGCTGTTTAACAGATGCCTTCTTGATTTTTTCAAAACTGCCAAACTCATGAAGTAGAGCAGATCTCCTCTTCGGACCGATTCCAGGGGCTTCCTCCAGGATTGACCCAGTAAATCGCTTCTCTCTGAGTTTGTGATGGTACCGTTGTGCAAACCGATGTGCTTCATCTCGTATGCGCTGTACTAGATGAAGTCCTTCAGATCCTTCATCAAGATAGATTCCTTCCATGTTGTCCCGGGTATACATTATCTCCTCTCTTTTCGCAAGCGCAACTACTGGGAGATAATCAAGACCAAGTTCTTCAAGAGCTTGTAGAGCCATATTGAGCTGGCCTTTACCACCATCGATTAGAATCAAATCCGGAAGAGTATCACGTCGTTCGAGGACACCAAAATATCTGCGGTATACAACCTCACGCATCATTGCATAATCATCAGGAGTTTCTTTTACTCTTATCTTGAACATTCGATATCGTTTGTTATAAGGCTCGCCATTCTTGAAGACTACACATGAACCAGTTGGATCAGTGCCCTGGATATTGGCAATATCAAATCCTTCAATTCTCATAGGAGCTTGAGTAAGCCCTAAAGCCTCTTTCAGATCTTTCACACCTTCGTGAACTATCTCATCCTCGCTCTCTCCAATAATTAGCATTTTTCGGAGAGCTCGGTGTGCATTCTTGTTTGCCATATCAATGAGATCATTTCCTCGGTCATCTTCAGCGATTGTGATTTTGACAGGATGCCCATTTGCTTCACTTAACCAAAGACTGAGTTTGGTCGCTTCTGGAATATCATGCGGGATAACTATCTCATCAGGTAATCGTGGAATAGTAAAGTAGAATTGCTCAACAAAAGCTGTTAGTACCTCTGCATCTTTTATATCCAGACTCACTTCGAAATAGAAGTTATCATGTCCAATCAGGCGTCCATTACGAACTATCAACATCTCAATCAAGGCCGCCTGTTCGGTTCGAGAGATACCAAGAATATCTCTATTTGCGCCTTCAAACTCAACGACTTTTTGTCTACTCATTAGAATCTCAAGATCTGTCAACCTATCACGAAGCTCAGCCGCTTTTTCAAAGTTCATTGCTTCCGATGCTTCACTCATTTCAGTTCGAAGGATATTGATAAGGTCCTGAGGGCGACCTTCAAGATAGTAGCACATCTGCTCCACAAGTGAGCGATATTCGTCTAGTGGGATGTGTTCCTTGCAAGGTCCCGAACATCGGTCAAGATGGTAATCCATGCATTCTCGTTTCACCTTGGCAGGATCTTTACACATAGCGATAGGGATGGATTTTCTAATCGTGTCCAAGAATCGTTCTAATCGTTTCGTACTGCCATAAGGCCCATAATAATTCGCACCATCTTTCTGTGCTTCGCGAGTTATCTCAAATGTCGGAATAGGCTTTGTGAGGTCAACCTTGACCCATGCATGTCGCCGATCATCCTTCAAAGCAATATTGTATTTGGGTTGGTGCTTCTTAATTAGTGTCTGTTCAAGAACTAGTGCTTCTCGTTCGGTGTTTGTGAGAATAGTCTCGAGGTCTCTTGCATCTTGCATCATGTCCCAGATTCGACGATAGAGACCGGTCTTTCTCATATAAGACCCAACACGCTTTCTCAGGGACTTGGCTTTTCCAATGTATAGAATCTTGCCCTTCTCGTTCTTCCAAAGGTAGACGCCGGGAGAATCAGGAAGGTCTTCGACCAAGGACTTGAGATCTGACATCAACTATCAACTGTGTATATTTTCAACCCCTAGATAAGGTTACCATAAATCAGTGATTCGGAAGGTGCGAAAAACCTCAAGTTCGGTCTTTTATACTCGGTCGAATATTTGACATGGCTGACCGCCAGCGAACAATCGCATCACATTCTGCTCCTCTTGAGCAGCCATAATAGGTGTACTCAGGACATGCGACGCAGGGAGAGGTCTCTGCTGGATATTGACTATCAGCGGACCTCTCTAGCTTTCTTAATTCAGCAACTCTCTTCTGAATCGAATCGTTGTTCCTTCGTAAGTTGTTGTCACATATAGCATACGCCTCATCAATCCGTCCTAAATCCACTAAGGTCAAGGCCAGCTCTTCCCAAAATGGCATAGGCTTAGGATTGATAGAAACTGCTTTTCGAAGAGCATCTTCTGCTTCCCTGAGTCGACCTACCGAACGTAGGTATCTTCCCAAAGCAAACCAAGCGAGCACATCCCGTGGAAAAGTAGCTAATCTCGTTCTGAGGTCTGCTTCGTATATCGCACTTGATGTCTTTGTCGTTGAAGCCATTGTAGGCGTTGAGTCAGAAGACTCCTTTCGTTGTATCATTAGTCCTGTGTCCTCCCGGCGGACAGTGCGAACTGGTTGTCAGAGAGAAACAACCGTAAACGATTGCTCGAGAAGCTGTTATATACCGTGTGTGTATTGTATTCGCATATTAATAGCATGTCAAAAGGCGGTTAATAGTTCCTTTTGTGAGATATAAGAGGCTTTTAGTTCCTATTTCATAATTTATGAACTTCATAAATCCTATTTTTAAGCTTTTTAAATTATGGAACCTCTTATTACATATGCGTCTTTAGAGAGTCTGAACATAATCCGACGAATTGTTCGACAAATCGAAAGTGGATGGCGCGTTTTTATTCGAGTTTTCTTTTTTGAATTCAGAAACGCACCTTACTGAATTCACTTAAGGGAGGACTCTCAAAACTCTTGCATGAGCGAAGTACCTTTTGATTGTCAGAGAGCGTTAGACTATGTTGATGAGATTTACAAAGAAACCGATAGACCGAGGATGCAAGATTTTGCTGAAGCTACAGGTCTTGATAGCTTCGAACCAGTGATTGAAGATGAGATATCTCGACTCTTCAAATTACTTCTCAGTCTTACTAGACCAAAGAAGATCTTAGAAATTGGTATGAGCATTGGTTTTTCGACTACAATTCTAGCACTTGCTGCGAAGAGATTTGGTGGAACTGTGACCACAATTGAGATTGACGAATCAATAGTTGAAACAGCCCGAAGGGGCTTTGAGAGAGAGGGAGTGTCAGATATCATTGAGATTGTTCTAGGAGACGCCAAGGAAATCATCTCCAAGATGGACTCTGAAACATTCGATGTTGTATTCCAAGATTCTTCAAAGCGACTTTACCCGGTCATGCTTGAAGACTGCATACGTGTGTTGAAAAAAGGTGGTCTCTTTCTTGTTGATGATACTCTGTTTCCTGTTATTAGACCCCCAAATAGGTGGAATGAATCTGATAGAGCCATTGACAAATTCAACAAAAACTTGCTAAAACTAAATACTATCAGCACGATTCTACCAATTGGAGAAGGTTGTACTATCGCTGTGAAACTGTGAGTTCAGCGGATTATAATAGATTCACACACATGCCTCATCCATACAAAGCCTAGTGGTCACTTCTTCTTTGTTTGTTTGATTCAAAGAAGTTTTAGGAGAAGGAATACATAATGAGAGTGGACGAGGGAGAGAAAGTTGAGAAACCAGTGGGTCATTCCATTGTCAATCATTGTGCTTGTGTCATCCTCGACGCTATATCCCAATCTCTCAGTCGCTTTATCTGTCCAAACTAGCAACTTGAATACTGGACCATATGTAGACAATATTATCTACAAAATAATCCCAAGTCAAGACCAGATTGTGTCTGAGCTCTTGACTGGATCGATTGATATGAATCTTGGATATGTAAATCCGGTTTACTACTATTCCTCATTAGCCAATGATCCTGATATAGGCATCCACAGTTATTTGAGAAATGGTTATGGGCTGATTTCGATAAACTGCGCCAAGTATCCATTGAATATCAGTGGTTTTCGGCGTGCATTTGCATATGCCTTTGACAAGAGTGCAGTCACAGATTTGTTTGAAGGTTATTCAATTATGCATGATTCTCTTGTTCCGCAGACTAATACTTGGTGTGCAGAGAATGAATTTGAATGGCACTACTACACGAATCAATCAGATATTGGAAATCAAATTCTTGATAGTTTGAATTTCACTCTTGACCCCGAAACCGGATATAGACTGACTCCAGAAGGATCAGCATTCGACATCTCAATAGACTACTATTGGAGTTCTTCCATTGCAGGGGCAGTAGCACAGTTAGGAGTGGAAGCTCTTCAGTCATTACATATTGATGCGAGGGCACTTGGGGTTGATTTCATTTGGATTGACATATGGGATTCATACCGCTACTCGTACGACATGGCTTTTTTGGGACAGAACTTTTATGATAATGATATTGAATGGCTGGTGGATGAATTCGGGGGAGAGTCAGTTGGTGTTCGTGGCAAGAATCTGTGTAACTTTAGGAATGCAACCTATGATAGCTTGCATGACAAGCTCCTATGTAGTACGACCTATGAAGAAGTATATGAAGCCTCAGTAGAGATGCAGAAAATATTGCACTACAATGTGCCTCAACTCATTGTATATGAGAACATATACCTGCAAGCCTATAGAAACGACATATTCACAGGTTATGTTCCAGACCAATTGAGATATATCTCTGGGCCCTGGACTATGAGGAAAATCCACAAGTTAGATGGCACCAGAGGAGGTATCGTTCAAATAGGTGCCCTTGATTGGCCAGACTACTTCAACTTCTGGGTTGCTTCGAATCCGACATCAACTGCCATATTTCACGAGCTCTGGCCTTCGCTATACTCGTATGCTCCAGACTGGACACCTCATCCCTATATTGCTGAAAAGATGCTCAAAGAAAATCATATAGATAATTCTGTAGTACCGGAAGGCCATACTCGTTACACAATTGACATCATTCGGAATGCTACTTGGAGCGATGGAGTACCTCTGACAGCATATGATGTGGTGTATACTCTAAACTACATCATTGGATCTCGTGCCTATGGAAATCCTGCGGGTGATAAAATGAAGGACTTGTTAGCAGCATATGCACCAAACCCTTACAGGTTCGTAATAGAGTTCTTCACTGAATCATACTGGCATTTCTCGCGTTTTGTTTACCAGTATATCATACCCAAGCACATCTTTATGCTAAACATTAGTTATGATGAGTGGAATACCTGGAACCCTGTGTTTGATGCACAAGAACCACATGTGACAGCTGGCCCATTTGAACTTCATGACTTTGAGGATGGCGAATATTACCAACTTATAGCCAACCCAAAGTTTGCATACTTTGAATTCCGCACAACTGACCATGTAGTAACAACTCCAAATACAACATCAAATGTTGAACAAATGAATGTATTCGCTTTGACATCAACACTAATTGCCGGATTTTCATCTGCAGTGATCTTTGTAACAGTTGTAGAGATGATTCGTCACAAAATTAGAGAGCGAGATTAGTTCAATTGACCATATCGAACATTAGGACCAAAAAGTGCTGCTCGGAGATGGTTTCCTGTATAGGATTTCCAGACTTCGCTTAATTGTTCTGGTGTTCCCTGTGCAATAACCTCACCACCTGCATCCCCACCTTCAGGTCCAAGATCAATAACCCAGTCTGCAGTCTTGATTACCTCAAGGTTGTGCTCAACGATTATCGCAGTGTTGCCTGCGTCAATGAGCCGGTTTATGACTCGAAGAAGGATATGCACATCGGATGCAGAGAGTCCAGTCGTGGGTTCATCGAGAAGGTAGAGGGTTCGCCCTGTCGCCTTCCGAGAGAGTTCTGAGGCAAGCTTCATCCTCTGAGCTTCACCCCCACTGAGCTGAGTAGCAGGTTGTCCAAGCTGAAGATAGCCTAGACCCACATCCACGAGTGTCTGTAGTTTGTCCGCTATCTTTGGGATATCACCGAAGAATTCGAGTGCTTCGTCAATAGTAAGTGACAAGACCTCCGTGATGTTTTTGCCTTTGTAGGTCACTTCAAGGGTCTCTCGGTCAAAACGTCTACCTTTACACACATCACAAGTTATGAAGACATCACTCATGAAGTGCATTTCAACCTGAATGAGACCACTCCCTTTGCACTTTTCACAACGTCCTGCTCGAGTGTTGAAACTGAATCTCCCGGGACCATAGCCCCTTCGCTTTGACTCAGGCATTATTGCGAAGAGATTACGGATCTCGCCAAAGGTATGTGTGTACGTTGCAGGATTACTACGAGGTGTCCTACCTATGGGTGACTGGTCGACAAGCACAAGTCTATCGATGTTTTCAATTCCCTCAATGGATTGATGAGGACCTGGTTTTATGCTTGACCCGTTCATTGTTCTGGCGAGAGCTTTGTAGAGTACGTCATAGGTCAATGAGCTCTTGCCAGCTCCTGAAACTCCAGACACACAGATCATCTTTCCAAGTGGAAATTCAACAGTGATTCCTTTCAAGTTGTTTGCACTTGCCTTGTTAACTACGATTCCATGTCCATTCCCAGCTCTTCGTTTTTCAGGAACTGGTATCTGTTTCTCGCCTGCAAGATATTGAGCAGTCAAGGACTTAGGATTTTCAAGAACTTCAGCAGGAGGTCCTGCGGCCACAACTTCACCGCCATGACGACCTGCAAGAGGACCAAGATCGATGATGTAGTCAGCTCCAGTTATTGTGTCTCTATCATGTTCAATGACTACCACTGTGTTACCAAGAGAACGCAGATAGTAGAAGGTATCTATCAATCGATTTATGTCACGAGGGTGGAGACCTATAGATGGTTCGTCCAAGCAATAGAGAACTCCAGTGAGGGCAGAACCGATCTGCGTGGCTAATCTTATTCGTTGACTCTCTCCGCCAGATAGGCTCATGCTGGCTCTGTCAAGATTCAGATATTCCAGGCCAACAGAAACTAGAAACTTGAGCCGAGCTCGTATCTCTTTTAGAACCAGTTCAGCAATCTTCAGTTCACGGTCTGTCAATCTAATATTGTCAAAAAACTTTACAGCTTCCTCGATGGTCATTGATGTCAATTCATCGATAGGGACTCCACTTACTGTTACAGCCAGACTCTCTGGCTTCAATTTCCTGCCGCCACATGCCTCACATGTCAGCTTCCGTGAGAACTCGTTCGCAATCCTTCGTGCCCACCATTGATACCATTGCTTTTCGCTACTTTTACTTGTTTCAAAGAGACGCTCCAACCAAGGAATTAGACCAATCCACTTGCGTTCTATTTCCCAATATGATTCCTCACCTTGCATCACGTAAGAGAGCATGATGTTCGGTTTACCCCACATGAAACAATCAATCTGAGATTTTGTGAGATCTTTGTACATTGTATCAAGTGTGAAGTCTTTCATTTCACCCAGAGTTTGAAGACGTTTCAAAAACCATTGGCGTTCCGATCCATTCACTCTGCGACTGATATCTCGTACTGTCATGTTCTTGTCTGGAACAACGAGATCAGCATCAATAGACATGGTTACTCCAAGACCATTACATGTTGGACAAGCACCATCAGGTCTATTGTATGAGAATGCTTTTGGTCCTAGCTTTTCGTATTGAATACCGCATTTGGGACACATGAGTTGTTCAGCAAAAACAAGATCTGGCAGATCCGCACGAGCAACAATAGCAGCACCGTTTCCGGTCTCAAGAGCAGTCTCCAGCGAGCCTATCAATCGCTCCCGATTCTTTTGACTCAACTCTAGTCGATCTATCACGACTTCAATATCATGCTTCTTTCGGGCATCTAATTCCACTTCACCAATCTCTTGTATCACTCCATCAGCACGGACACGAGCAAAACCATTCTTGAAGAGACCATCGAGCTCTTCCTGATGACTACCAGTATCACTTCTAATAATTGGAGCTAAAATGTGAATCCTCTGGCCGCCATTCTCATCTAGAAGGAGTCTTGCTGCAGACTCCGCAGTGAGTTGTTCCATAGGCCTCTTGCACTGAACACAGTGTTGGACACCAATGTTTGCATAGAGAAGTCGTAGGTAGTCATGGATTTCGGTGCTAGTTCCAACTGTGCTTCTGGGATTCTTTGTTCGACCTTTCTGTTCGATGGAGATAGCAGGAGGGAGACCTGTTATTTTATCCACTTTAGGCTTGTCGAGTCTGCCAAGGAATCGTCGAGCATAGGATGATAATGACTCAACATACCTTCGTTGTCCTTCAGCGAAGATTGTATCAAATACAAGAGTACTCTTTCCTGACCCACTAGGACCAGTGACGACTACAAGACGGTCTCGGGGGATGTCAACATCAATCTTCTTGAGATTGTGTTCCTCAGCCTTGCGCACCTGGATATATCCTGTCACTTTTTCACTCCTCCTGGTGCGCCTAGTAGTTTTTTCATGTATTGTCCTGTATAGGATGAGCGACATGCAGCAATATCCTCAGGAGTGCCCTCGGCCACAATGTAACCACCCTCATCACCGCCTTCAGGACCTAAGTCAATAACATGATCAGCGGTCTTGACCACATCCAATTGATGCTCGATAACTAAGACTGTGTTTCCGAGGTCGACCAACCGATGGAGGACTTCAAGCAATTTTTTGATATCTGCGAAGTGAAGACCTGTGGTCGGTTCATCCAATAATATCAAAGTCTGACCAGTGGCTGGTCGTGCGAGGAACTTACTCAGCTTGATCCTTTGTCCTTCCCCTCCGCTGAGAGTGGTCGCTGGTTGACCCATCTTCACGTAGCCCATTCCCACTGCACAGAGGGTTTCTAATTTTCGGTGGATTGATGGGATACCTTCAAAGAATTCATACGCCTCATCAATCCTCATCTCAAGAATGTCAGCTATGTTCTTCCCCTTGAATCGTACTTGTAGAGTTTCTCGGTTGTATCGCCTACCTTTACACTCGCTGCATGTGACCTGCACGGGAGGTAGGAACTGCATCTCGATGACTTCTACACCAGCACCCTTGCAAGTTTCGCAGCGACCTCCCTTCACATTGAAGCTGAAACGACCTGGTTTGTATCCTCGAATCTTTGATTCAGGCAAATAAGAGAACATCTCTCTCAATGGACTCCATAATCCAACATAGGTAGCGGGGTTAGATCGAGGCGTTCGTCCAATAGGGCTCTGGTCAATCACTATCACCTTATCGAGCTGATCAATACCTACAATCTCGTCATGTTCCCCTGGCTTAGCCTCAGCGTGGTGGAACCTACGTGCAAGCTCTCTCTGAAGGGTTTCTACTACGAGCGAAGATTTCCCAGACCCACTTACTCCAGTTATCGCTATGAATAATCCAAGTGGAATCTTGACATTCAAGTTCTTTAGGTTGTTGTGACGACATCCACGAACCTCTATGAATCTACCATTCGATTTCCTGCGTTCATCTGGTAATGGAATCTCATTTTCTCCTCGGAGGAACTTAGCAGTTAGTGACTTCTTTGATTTCAGAATCGTGCCTAAAGGTCCAGCAACGACTACTTCACCACCCTCTGCACCAGCACCTGGTCCAAGGTCAATTACATAATCAGCACTTCGGATAGTTTCCTCATCGTGCTCAACTACGAGGACTGTGTTACCCAGGTCTCTCAGGTTCATCAACGACTTCAAAAGACGCTGGTTATCTCGAGCGTGCAAGCCAATACTTGGTTCGTCGCACACATATGTTACACCTACAAGATTTGACCCGATTTGACTGGCTAGCCTGATTCGCTGGCTTTCACCACCAGCTAGGGAAGGCGCAGGACGTTCCAGTGTAAGGTACTCAAGGCCGACATCCTGAAGGAAACCGATTCGGCCAAGTATCTCCTTGACAATAGGATCTGAAACAGGTTTCAGCTGCTTCTCAACATTGATACTTTCAACGAACTCTCTCAAATCCTTGATTGACAACGCACCGAGGCTGGAGATAGAGCGACCTTCAAGTGTGATTGATTGCGACTCAGGCCTCAGACGATTGCCATTGCAGACAGGACATGGTTGAGCAGACATGAAGCGTTCAATTTCCTTCCGTCTCCATTCTGATTTCGTCTTCTTGTAGGTCCGCTGCGCCCGCGGAACAAATCCTTCGAATGATCTTCTATAATGACCTGCGAACTTCACTTCAGCTTCGGGATTCTCGCTTTCCCACACAACGTCATACTTCTCAGAGGTGCCATACATAACGATGTGTTTCTGCTCCTCTGTAAAGTCCTTCCATGGCATGTCCAGAGTGAAGCCATACTTATCAGCTACCTTTTTGAACAGACTTCTTCGAAGAACCCAGTTGTCAGGTATCATCGCACCTTGATTCAGTGATAGATTAGGATCTTTAATGAATAAGTCTGGATCAAACTCACGGACCACTCCTAGACCGGTACAGTTCGTACATGCACCTTGTGGTGTGTTCCATGAGAAGATTCTGGGCTCCATCTCTGGCAGACTGATTCCGCAGTCCACGCAGGCGAACTGTTCAGAGAGAGTAAACTGCCCATCATCTTTCTCAATTGTGACAACGCCATCTGCCATATTTAATGAAGTTTCAATCGCCTCTGATATTCGACCACGTTCAGTTCCCTTGACTTGAAGTCTATCAATTACGACCTCGATGGTGTGTTCAAAGTAACGGTCAAGTGACATTCCCTCTGTGAGCTCTTTAAGCTCCCCGTCAATCTTAGCACGAATGAACCCTTTTTTAATGAGGTCTCTAAATTCTTTCCTGTACTCTCCCTTTCGTCCTCTGACAATGGGAGCAAGAATCATGATTCGTGTGCCTTCTTTCAATTGAAGGACACGGTCGACCATCTGTTGTGATGTCTGTGGCTCAATCTTTTTTCCACATTTTGGACAGTGAGGTTCACCCACTCTCGCATAAAGCAGTCGTAAATAGTCGTAAATCTCAGTGATGGTCCCAACAGTACTTCGTGGATTCCTACTCACACTCTTCTGGTCGATTGAGATTGAAGGAGATAATCCAGACATGAAATCGACCTTTGGTTTCTCAAGCATTCCGAGGAATTGTCTTGCGTATGCAGACAGCGATTCAATAAACCTTCTCTGGCCCTCAGCGAAAATTGTGTCAAAAACTAGAGAGCTCTTCCCGGATCCGCTGACGCCAGTGACCACTGTGAATTTATTCTTAGGAATCTCACAATCTATGTGACGCAGGTTATGTTCAGAAGCACCAACAACTAGTATGGACTGGGGACCATCCAATGGCACCTCTGGTGCGCCCCTGTGTCTGTCGTTGGTCGTGCTCTTCACTAATGTATTCCCTCTATCCTTTTCCTCAAGGCTGCAATCTGATCTCGAAGTTTAGCTGCTCTTTCAAACTCAAGATTCCGTGCAGCTTCTTTCATTTGTTCTTCTAGATCTACAATGTAATCAGTAAGCTCATCGACTTCAAATGGATCAAAATCCTCGAGCTTAGTCTGGGTGCTCTTCTCGGGTGTCTTAATTCCCTCAGCTATGTCCCGAATCGATTTGACTATCGACTCAGGTTTGATGTCATGCTCCTCATTATACTTCAACTGGTATGATCGTCTACGATTAGTTTCATCAATAGCCGTTTGCATCGCAGTTGAAACATGGTCTCCATAAAGAATGACTCTTCCATTCACATTCCGAGCAGCGCGGCCCATTGTCTGAATGAGTGCCCAGTCGGTCCTCAGGAATCCTTCCTTATCTGCATCTAGAATTGCTACAAGACCTACTTCAGGAAGATCCAACCCCTCTCGCAGAAGGTTGATTCCCACAAGAACATCGAATTTACCTTGACGTAATTGACGCACTATCTCGATTCGCTCGACAGTCCCGATATCTGAGTGAAGATATCTTGCTTTGACTCCTGCCTCTATGAGGTACTCGCTCAGCATCTCAGAGGTCTTCTTTGTGAGTGTTGTAACAAGGACTCGATCACCCATTTCAACAGTCTTGTTGATTTCACCAAGCAGGTGGTCCACTTGTCCCACAACAGGCTTGACTGTTATCGCTGGATCAAGAAGTCCTGTGGGTCGAAGAAGCTGTTCTACAACCTGCTGACTCTTCCTATTCTCGAATGGACCAGGAGTTGCACTTGTGTAAATGACATGCTTCATGTACCTCTCAAATTCATGGAACTTCAGTGGTCTGTTATCAATTGCAGAAGGTAGCCTGAAGCCATAGTCGACCAAGTTCTGTTTTCGAGCCAAGTCACCATTGAACATACCTCGAATCTGAGGGATTGTCATATGGCTCTCATCAATGATCATCAGAAAGTCATCAGGAAAGTAATCAAGGAGAGTGTACGGTTTCTCGCCTTCCGCTCGTCCATCAATAAATCGAGAATAGTTCTCAATTCCAGAACACATTCCAATTTCTCTGAGCATCTCAATGTCATACATAGTTCGTCTCTTGAGTCGGTCAGCTTCTACTAGCTTTCCCTGCTTCCTAAACCACTCAACACGCTCGTGCATCTCCTGTTCAATTGGCTCGAGTGCTTTTATGACGGTTTCATGTTGCGCGATGTGATGCTTCGCTGGAAACAACTCAATCCAATTAGATTCGTACAGCCTTCTAGCAGACAGCCCTTCCAATACAGTAAGCCGATCGACTCGGTCTTCATCTAATTCAATTCTAATACTGTTTTCTGAGCCTGCAGGATAGACATCAATCACGTCACCACGGACCCGAAAGACCCCGGGTTTAATCTCCATGTCATTTCGTTCATACTGCATCGCCACTAAGCGCTCAAGTATCTCTCGCCTATCTATCTGATTACCTCTCTCCAAGAACATCCTGAAGTGATCATACTCGCTCGGGTTTCCTACACCATAGATACAGGAAACTGAGGCCACAACAATTGTATCTTTTCGAGATCTCAGGGAGTGAGTTGCTGAATGTCGAAGTCTTTCAATCTCCTGATTGATGTCTGTTTCTTTCTCAATGTACATGTCCTTGCTAGGAACATAAGCCTCAGGCTGGTAGTAGTCATAGTAACTGACAAAATACTCAACTCCCGCCTCAGGAAAGAATTGCTTGTATTCTGAAGTCAGCTGAGCAGCCAATGTTTTGTTATGGGAAATGACAAGAGTTGGTTTATTGTATGCTTCAATGACGTTTGCCACAGTGAATGTCTTGCCAGATCCAGTGACTCCAAGAAGCGTCTGATGCTGGAGACCACTCTCGAGACCCTCCACTATTTTTTCTATAGCTTGCGGTTGATCACCAGTGGGTTTGAATGGAGCCTCTAGTTTGAAATCACTCATCTGCTCTACCTCGACCATTCAGGACTGCACACACCTGACTGTAAGTAACCTTTGCGGTACCTGCCACGCCTCGATATCACTTGTTGGAAAACGCTCGTACTAGGATTTTTTCAGACTCTACGATTCTTTCCAATGTACTAGCTTCACCGAGAGAGATAGTCGAAACTAACAGGAGGAGCGTTGTCAACTCGACTACGCCATGGTTGCTTCTATTAATCTTTGAAGCTCGGTCATTCCGAGATAGACCAGGTTCTCGATTTATGCGAGTTCTTTATAGGTCAAGAAATCATGAAGCAAATAGTGATTCTACTTGAGTAGCTATGTATGGACACGTATCTTCTTGCCAATCGTAATTGGCATTGGTGCAACGTTCATCTTCATCTTCATCATGTTTGAAACATTTGGCATTTCAGAGTACGTCTGGCCAATCCTGTTTCCGATTCTATCTACTACATTTGGAATAATCTTGTTCGTGTTTTGTTTAGTCGGAATGGTATCGAGTAAAGGATGTAATGTACCAAGCGATCAACGCATGACCCAAAGTACGCTTTATCCAAGATATCCGAGATATGATAGTAGAACAATTGACTATCCCACCTATGATAGTGCTACTACGGGAGCTGTGTATGTTATACCGACATATTGTCCGAGTTGCATGAGCAGAATTGAGCTTAACAAAGCTGAATGGATAGGTCCAAATGAATTTACATGTCCGAGTTGTTTTAGCGTTGTGCAAGTTGGTGTAAGAGAGAATTTTTGATATTGGAAGCGTAACAAATGAATCATAGAGCAACGTGGGAAACAGAGGAATGGCTCAATAGTGTCAAAGACATTCTTGAATGGATCTCGCAAATAGAGCCTACTCAACCATTAATGCTTCTCCTGAGGCACTCACATAGAGAAACCCTTCAAAACCACAGCGAGATGGTTAGTGGAGGCCTTACAGAACTCGGAAAAAGAATGTCATTTGAACTAGGCAAAAGAATACCAAGAGAGAGAAAGATGCACATCTTCACAAGCTTTGTTCCAAGATGTTTTGAAACTGCGGAAAGCATTGCCGAAGGATATTCAAAGAATGGCGGAGAAGTCATCGACATCGACCCGCTCCCATCACTTGTAGGACCGCAAATCATTGATAGAGATGTCTGGATAAATCTTCATCCAGATGGAAGAAATGTTACTGATTTCGTAAACAGATGGGTGAATGGTAATTTTGGTGAAAGGATGGAACCGTTCGATGATTACCAGAAAAGATTGATGGCAGACACCATAGAGAGATTATTCAAAGAGAGTGAGGGTATTATTCACGTTCATGTCACGCATGACCTTGCGATGATGTGCACCAAGAGAATTCTTCTCAAGAGACCGTTATTTGAAACTGATCGAGTGCCCTTTTTGGGAGGACTGGCTCTAGCCCACACTAATTCAGGACCTCTCATCTTTGTGAATGGAAAAGAACTGCCCCTTTCGCAAGAATGAGCAACCGAAATCACATGTCTAATCGGATCCATATTTACTTGTATACATATTAGATGCTGCGATTGAAGCAGCGACTGCACTTAGGATCACTAATGCAGGACCAATCAACAGACCTGCCCAAAGGAAAGGTGCAATTATACCAAGTACAAGCAATCGAATTCGTTTACCATTTTGCTTTTTCCAACCATCAGCTAGAACAATTCTCAGTGTGAAGAATCCCAACAGAAGTGGTATAATACCGAATATCGCACTAATGATGACTTGGGCATTAATCGCAGTTAAAGAGGCAATTATTATTTGATAGAAGACAGTTATTCCACTGCCAAAGAAGAGCAATCCTCCTAGAACACCCAGCCATGAAACCACACTTCCTAACTCCGGTAATTCATTTCTTTTGTTCAAGAGATAGGCCATACCTATGAGGACGCCTATTATCATTGGAGCTAGTATCAATACCAAGCTCTGACCATTCCACTGATGGATGATCATTACACTAAATGGCACAAGTAACCATTCATCGAAAGTAAATGATTCTAAATAACCTAGCGCAACGGAAAAGGGACCACCTTCATCCTCTTCGAAGACCGCAAAATAGTATTCACCAGATACAACAACCTCCATGTCGACATCAATTAGTGCGTAGAAACTTGTAGGAGTGAATCCTTCATACTCTGGTGTTGCGAGTTCACTGTCGAAAATCATTACGCCTGCTGACTCTGGAATTTCTAGGAATGCAGGAATTGAACTCGAATTCGTAAGTCCAGGACCCATTAGAGCTACTGAGGGTTGAAACTCATCCGGATTTGTGATAATTGGGATCGAAAGTAGTAATCTGATCCTTTCCCCAACCTCTACTTCAAATCCAAAATATCGTGGTTCTGCACCTTCATGTAAATCAGAATATATCACCCAACTCTTTGTAGGTTCTTCAATGAAGAAGGCGGTTTCCAATGTTTCGCCATCTTGTGAAGAAATTGGTACATGGGCTACACTTGGTGTAATCACCAGGAACAATGTAAGAAATATTGTAAGTCCAAAAACTAGTCTTTTCATAAAGAAATAATTAACAATTGTTAATATTAATTTTCTGGTTTATTCACATTTCACTGCAAAAGAATATTTGCTCCCACGAGAAGACTTGGAAAGTGGTTGGAATCCAAATGAGGAATGTTGACATCAAGTTTTCGCAACGCAATGCAATCCCTGGAGATAACATCAGTGGATTAGTTGTTGTGGAAACTGACAAGACCTTTGAATGTAACCGAATCATCTTGAAGCTCAAAGGGAAGGAAAGAACCGAGATGGGGGCAGGTGACACACGAATAACTGATGAAGTTATCCATCTTCAAGGCAAGATTGACCTCTGTGAAGCAACTGAGATTCCCGCCGGTAAGAGTGAGTTTCCGTTCAATTTCAAACTAGACAAGAAACTTCCACCCACATATTCTGGAAATGGTAGTTCTATTGAATATAATGCAGAAGCTGTTGTTGAGATGGATTGGGTAATTGATCCGAAAATGAAGAGACGATTCAGGGTTTTACCAATCCAGCCCCCATATATCCCTGAAACGGATGGTTATAATCCAAAGAACAAAGACTTGGATGTTCTTCATATTGAGCTCCTGAGCGACATATTGAGAATGAAGCAGGGCATTCCCATTCGTTTCATGGTTGAAGAACATTCCCGTGTTAATGGAGTACGGTTAGAAATCAGACGACGGGAGCATATAAAATGTCGAAGTAGAGAAGCCTCTCATGATGTGACCATCACAAAGAAGTTCATTCCGCTAACCTATGGTGACTTTCATCGTTGGAGAGAAGAAACGGTGGGAAAAGGGTGGAGGCGGGTTCCTTTCAAATCAAAGCTTGTGGGAACATCCTATTTTCTCAAAGTTGTCCTTGAAATGAAATGGGAACTTGACCCTCATGCATCTTTTGAAATCAAAATATCAGGGGAGAAACCAGAGGAAACATTTGATGCCATTCTTGATTCGATAGCACTCGATCTTGAATTTGACTAACCTATGAAGAAAACCCTATTTGCATTCGAAGAGCATTAGTAGCAGTTTGTTGGTTGGATTCGACATGAGAGAAGTGATAATCAAAACTGAAAAAGACCAGTTCTTTCCAGGGGATTTAGTTCGCGGACATGTAATGGTAACCACTGATAAAGATTTTACCTGCAATAGGATCAAACTAAAGGTTCGAGGGAAGGAGTATACTCACTACCAGGCAGGAAAAGTACATGTTACTGAAACTCATGAACTTCTGCATAAAGACATTATAATCTGTGAAGGCGGGGATTTTTTCTCGGGGAGTACACAGTTCCAGTTTGAATTCGGGTTGCCTGACAACATACCTCCTGTCCACAGAGGTTTTCGTGGCAAGATTGACTATACTATCGAGGCAGTTGTTGAGATTGATCGAGCATTTGATCCGAAATCAAAGATTGAGCTTAATGTAAAATCGTATCCACCAAAGTACATTCCCGAACCTGTCGCTGAGCTAGTGCCAATTAGAAAAGAAACAGATAACCTACAAGTTGAAATCCCGACAAATATTCTCAGACCGAAAAAGGCATTGGAAATCCGATTTCTTGTTAAAGAGCGATCACGAATAAAGGGTGTCCGAATCGAGATACTACGACAGGAAGATGTAATCTGTAAAGGTAGTAAATTAGATTCAAAGATCAGCATCAATGAGAAGCATGTACCTGTAATGTCTGAGGGTTATGACAGATGGATTGAGGAGTCAATAAATATGGATTGGAGCACATTGGTTCCTTTTGAGGGTAAACTCATCAAGACATCACTCGTTCTGAAGGTGGTACTGGAGGTTGGGCTATCACTGGATCCATCTATTGAGTTTCCGTTGAAACTTTCGGGAGATAGAATCGATGAGGACATTCATACTGAATCAATCGATATGGGTTTTGATTGGTAAATAATTCCAATCACAACAAAAGCAGCGTGTCAAACGTTCACACTTTTCATTCAAAGAGGCGACTAATGGTGAGTTAGATTATGTTGCATCTTCTATTCCGTGAATGTGAGAGCACGCTGTCAGTTGAGATAAATGAAGCAGCTATTTCGATTGCTTTCATTCTAGCTGAATCGAGAACGAAAGGGAAGGCAAAATTCATGTAGCCGAATCATTCTTGAAGAAATAGTCAAGGGGAAGGGTCACCCCAAAAGCAGAACTCGTTCTCAACAATGACTCATTTCGATTTGGCAAGCTTGGATGTTTTGTGAGTGAGTATACAATTCGCATAGGAGTTTCATCCACATGAATGTGGACTTGCGCAGAACTCGAGAGTGCCTTTCCGACAGGAGGAAATCTAAAATGATTACTTCTGATACGTGTTGAAATTAGAGTTACTAAATTGTGTCTGAGAGTGAATGCATTAATTCTGGCAGCTAAATGTGTAATCTGTCTTGTCTTTTCTGAATCTAAACCTTCGTTGATGAATAGGTCTACCAGACCTGATAGAATTAGGAATTTTGCCGGTATGTGCTCGAAAAACTCATCGAGATGGTTAATGACTAGGTCATAAGTCTGAGTAGAGTTGAAAGCTCGTGAGATATAGATCATATCCATCACGCTCTCTGGCTCAAGACCAAGCTGAAAGGAAAAGTCCCGTAGCTTCACAATATCTGCAATATTCGAGCTATCTATTATGATGCATGGACTTGAGAATCCTCCACTAGTGAGAGGAAGTTGTGCATGTACAGCAGCTCTTAGGAGGTCTGTGTGAAGATGTTCAGAACCATAGAACAGATAGACAAGTCCTCTCTCAAAACCACCATCAAGAAGACTGTCAAGTGTAGGAACTCCCGTTTTGCACATAACTCGATGGATTTTATCAGCAGTCTGGAAGGGCGTCAGTAGCATCTCAATCAATCCCAATTCTCTTCTCTTGCTACTATGGACCAAATCATGTCTAGAGAGATTCGATAGAAGGACTTACATTCAAAGATGGTTGAATGAGCTATGAGAAGCAGTCTTGAGTGAACTTCTCCTAAATTTTGTAGGACCTTAAGAAGCGCGGTTTAGTACATCCATGTCACAATTTTACATACAAATATAGAATCTAGGCAAAAGAGAAGAACTTGCGAATCCTTTCCGCATGTCTACCAGTGAAGACAATATGATGATTCGCTAGTGAGCGTTCTAGGAAATAGTCTACGGATTCGTCCAATTTAACACGAATCTGTGTCCTACATCCAGTTTCGTTAACAAGATTCTCAATAATCTCACCCTCAGAGACCCAATACTCACTCAAGTCCTCTCCAAATACCTTGAAAATAGTTACAGGTTGAAGTTTGAAAGTCCCACGTATTCCAATGCTGAGTCCGGTTTCAAAATGAGAGGTGATTTCGTATCTTTCAGCAAGCGTGATGGGAAGGGTACAGTGAGCGAATACAGCAGAATTTTCTTCTCTGTTAATTTGAGTGACGTTCGACATGAATCCAATTTGTCCAGTAAGCATACGTCCCAACATCATGGTGAAAGTCGCAGGAATATCTCCTTCGCACCCAGCAGTTGACTTCTTTAGGTCATTTAGAAGAGAAAGGGCGAAGCAACCAGAAACACTAGTTTCCATAAGAAGACTAAAACATTCAACAGAAACAGCATTCAATTTATGTTGCTGCACTAAATCATTCAGGGCTTGAGCAACAAGTCCAGCCTTACGAAGCTCCTCATCAGAGGGGCTACATGATGTTGAGGATTCCTTGAATGAGTTAATGTAATCGGTATTTCCATTTGATTTTGCAGACTCTATGAGTGTGTCTAGGTTTAGCTGTTTAGTTGTTAATCCCCAACGTTTTTTCACCTTGTCAATGTCAATAGCTGATGCAATAAGCCAAGATGATGGTTGACCAACTATACCGATTGTACTCTCTCTTATTTGTGCAAGTATATCAATGAAATCACACCAATCAGAAACCATTCGGACAAGCTCAGGAAGTGAATAATGGACTATCTTGGCTTCAATACCTTCTTGTTGAAGATATGATCTAATCTCCATAGCTGCTGGCAGTGAATTCCGTGAGTCATAGCTAAGGAGAATCACTGGTGGGGTGAGTGAGCATTTTGCTAAGAATTCTGCAACATCATTCTCTGTACCACCAGTTCCAATGAAGAGATAATTCCTATCAGTGGCATTTTCGAATTTGAAATCATTAGGTTCAATGATTTTAGTCTTGGTTACTGAGAAATGATTAAGCACCTCATCCTTTACACTTTCAGGAGAGATGGATGAAAAGAAGGGGATAATCCTAAGTGCCATACGGAGAATGAGCTTTCTTCCTGCTATAAAAGTGCGGTTTATTAGAAGGATTCAAACCGTCAAGCTTTCGTCGATTGTGAGAGCAATTTGAGAAGGCGATCTTGAGTGAGTATTACTTCAACAGGCTATAATGTATTTCAAGGGAAGAGAAGGAAGTTAGTTGCTCTCTTCTGCTTTATGCTCTCTTCAGCCATCATAGCTAGCATTGTTGTCTTTGTAGACTCATATTCCATGGAAACCTGGAATTCTAGCATTGATGTTGGTCCTGTTTCTCTCGTATCTTTAGGGGTTGATATTGAAAATAGAATGAGTGCATTCAGAGCGATTGAAGGAATCGAAAGAGCCGCTGCTGTTCGTGGATCACCTGTCTTTCTTGCATCCTATTCATTGGGGCTATGGTGGCAAGCGAACACTTTCGCTTTGGGATATAATGAAGAGTTTATTGAAGCATTCCCGACCATATTTGTTCTCAGAGAAGGAAGGTTTCCTACGAACGAATCCGAGATAGCCATTTCTGTTCTCACTGCAAATCGGCTCAATGTTGGATTCGGGGATCAAGTCAATTATTCGTTCACCTCAAATAATCCAGAGAACCCCTCGTATCGGCCTACGATTGTATCGGGAATTTTTGAACATGGAGAAACAGGCTACGCAAATTCATTCTATTACATTCGTGGACATGCAATCCTATATTCCTCGATAAGTAGCTCAATGACTGCGAGCTTCATCTATGCAAATGTGGACAGAAACAAAGTTGTAGCTTTCAATCCTGCACAATCCCTTACGTATCTAAATAGTATTGATGAAGAAATTAGGAGCCTGGACCCGTTATATGAGAGGACAGGAACATCTCATTATACGATTATTAATCTCCTAACAGATGGTATTGAAGATTATATGGTCTATCTGACGAACCTTCGGGCATCTCAGATTTTCAGAAGTGGTGGTTTAATCCTTCTCGAGCTTGCAGTCATCTACGTGGCTATCAATCATGTCTGGAGTGAGAGGGAGTATGAAGTCAGCATGTTGGTAGCTAGAGGCGCTTCTAATTTTCGAGTCAGCGCGATAATCAACATTGAAATTATAATATTGGCTGTTGTTTCAACTATACCTGGGTTTTTGACAGGTCTTGTAGTGAGTAGATTTGCAATTGCATCAGATGGATTCTTCGCAATCAATTTTAACAGAATTTTCACAGAACCACTTTTGATTTCTTTTGAAGGTCTGTTCTTCTCGTTCTTTGTTGGGATGATGCTACCACTTATTGTCTTAGCCGTGCATCAGATGAGGGGTCTTTTTACAATATCAGTCCGAGAAGGAGCTGGAAGGCTATCAAGAATAACTAGAGCATTGCGTTTTATTAGAAGCGATGTGGTTTTGCTTACTCTGAGTGCAGCTCTTCTTATCGCCCTTAATTTGGGTGGTACTGCAGTCACAGGAAATCCTCTTCTATTTACAGTCCTTGGTCTCCTACCATTTACTTTGTTTTTTGGACTCACAGGTCTGGCACTTAAAGGCTTGAAACGTGGTGCAAATCCTTTGTCTAGAGTCTTTGGGAGTCTAGTTGGACAAGCCCCTGCATCAATTGGCATTCGGAGGATTGGCAAAGCAACGGCATCATCAGGACCATTAATTATCGTACTTGTATTGGCTATGAGTCTTGGTTGGAACTATGCAATTAATGATGCAACACTACCCTTTACAAGATTGAATCAATCCAGATTTGCGATAGGAGGAGATCTAGCTTTCCATCTCGATTTAGAAGAATCGCAACAATGGGATTCATTCACTGGAAATCTCACTGCTAGCATTCCTTCATCAACGGGGAGTCTCTTGAGCAAAATATCTCTCTCGCTCTCTACTGGTACTGAGGGCACATTCGAGTTTATTGCTATCGATCCTGATGAATACGCACATGTGGGTTATGATTCTGTTGGGACCAGACTAAATGAATCAAGTCTTGGACCACTGATGGAACAACTGTCAGTAATGGAATTTGGTGCTATTGTAACACGAGATATCGCAGAACAATATATCCTGTCAGTAGGAGGGGTGTTGAGAGCATTTTGGCGAAATGGCACCAAGCTCGAAGCAATTGAATTCAGTATAATCAGTATTGTTGACGCACTTCCAGACACATTGACGTTTAGGAGTGGATACAATCCCTATCCTGGAATTGTTTGGACATATAATGTAGGAGCTGGAAAAGTTTGGGTGAGTAGGGATGATGTCAATGCAATCTTCTCAAATTTAGCTGATGTTGAAAACGTATTTTGTATGAGAGTGGAGGACCCATTCAATGCAACTCTCATTTCTGAAGAATACCTCTCTAATGATGGGATGGAAGTACTTGATAATCAAGAGTGGGCATCAGTTTATCGTGAGGTTGAGAACTACATATCTCAGGACATCTATGTCCTTGACCGTTCTTCAGACACCCTATTGACGATTATTAGCGTGGGATCTATTTTTGGAGCTTTCATTGTCTATGCAATAGAAGGGATAAAATCAAGGAAACGAGAGATAGCGCTTCTCAGATCTTTGGGAGCTAAGAGAACTCTCATTATTGGGATACAGGCAACAGAAATGCTTGTTTTTCTTTTAATCAGCGTGTTGTTACTTGGCATATTCACACCGGTTCTATCTGTAAACTCACTACTATCAGCAGTTCGAACCTATGGTGGTGTAACATACATCTATCCATCCCCCGTGACTATTCTCGCCCCGTGGCCTTTGATGATGATAATTCTCTCCTTCTTCATATTCTGTGTCACACTCTTCATTGCAGTTATTGCTATCTTAAGTTCACGAGTCAATCTTAGTGAGTCTCTAAACAGCACCTGGACTGAAGCGGGTCCTTATGTGGAGGGAACGTAATGTTTCTAGTATCTAGACTTACATCACAGACACCTCAGGTTCTAGCAACCCTCCTCATGTTCTCTCTTTCTGCAGGGGTCTTGGGGGGCGTCTTATTCTATATGGACAGTACAAGCTCGAATGTGCTTGAAGAAATGACCCTCGACATCCCAATCGACATGGAAGTTCAATGTACTTATGAGTTCTTTACAACGAATACATTATCCATAGAAAACATCGCTGCGATTGTGGAAGAGCAAAATCTTGTATTGGATACAGAAATAGTAGCATTCAATGAAGGATGGGACAATAATTTTCCAGAAATCAGATTCAGAAAGTATACATACCTTGGCGTAGATAATTCCGTCTTTCATACATTTCCAAAAAGCATACAGTTGGAGATGGAATCACCAGATTTGACTGATACTACATGCTACTTGGAGAAAAACTGGGCTGAGTATTTGGAGATTGACATTGGGGGTATTTACGTTGCTGAAACTCTAGCAATGGATGACAACAAAATTATCCAAAGATATAATGCTAGTTACACTGTAGTAGGGTTGTTCTCTACAAGTATGTTCAGTAGTCAGCATGATTCTAGCGGAAACCCAATCACTTCACTTCGAATGGTCACAACGAGAAATGGTCTTGAATCAGAGTTTGGGAATTTAGGTTTACAATCAGCTCACGAAATTTCCTATATGGTTTGGACAAAGTTCGATTCTGGCTACATTACTCATGGGAGTCCAAGTCTTGTTGAAACATCATTATCTGACGTGAAGAAGCGAATTGAGCAGCGTACATTACCCTATGCAAGAGTAGCCACATTTGAGATTCTTGGTGTAGTCTATGGATACAATAATTGGGCATCCACAATGACGATAATTTCTCTAGCATTTTCAATTCCTAGTATTGTAATGGGAGTCATGTTATTAATCTACAACTCAAAATTGATGGATGATGAGCGGAGAAGAAACACAGGCACCTTGATCACTAGAGGATCATCAGGATGGCAAGCATTCAATTGGGTAATGTCTAGTGCACTGGTCACTGGAGTTCTGGGAAGTCTAGGAGCAATTTTGACAGGATCGTTAGCTGCGATTCTATCAGGTGGTGTTGAACAACTTCTTGTGTTTAGTGAAGAAAAACTATCCAGCTTCAGCTTGATGCTCGAACCATCATCAATTGGTATCGTCTTTGTTTTCTCGTTTATAGTGGGTTTTGTGATTTCATTGCCAACAGCAGTGAATGCCCTATTAATGACTCCTGATGAAGCGCACTCAGTTGTTGAAAGACAATCACTAGCTGGAAAAGAAGTAATTCGCATTCCACTGGTTGAAGCAATAATTGTCATAGTATCAGGCTTACTTCTTTCGCCACTTCTATCAATTCTAAGTTCAGGTGGAATATCACCTTCTGGATTATTGCTTTTCTCAGGATTAGTAATAATGATGTTTGGTATGTTTATTATTTCAATATCAAGGATTTTATCGATTCCAACGGCATATGTAAAATCGAAGTTGCTTAATTTTTCAAAAGGTATATCGCAAATAGTGGGAGCACGGTTGTTATCTAGGAATGCGATCTTGGCAAAGAAAAGTGAAGCAATGGGTGTGATGTTCATTGGTCTAGTATTTACAGCTGGCTTCTTTTCTGTGGTGTCATCAACCACTGGTGCGACTCATATGAATAATCTGTTCTTTTTTGACGTTGGTGCAGACATGATCATAAATGTAGATGAAAACATTAGAAACGCGTCTATAGACATTGCAGAGGAGATTCGAGCTATATCAGGCGTGAATAATGTTAGTGCTGTACTGAAGACGTATGCTCGCGTTTCATACTTGCAAGCAGTTGAACCACAAGGACTTGTGTTAGTTAATACATCACTCCCAATCTATGGTATCGAGCCTCTGAGTTGGATGCATACTGCGTTTCTGCTACCGTATTTCACGATAAGCGGACAACCATATGAAACAATTCCACTTCTAGCGAAAGAGAATTCCAGTGTCATTAGCTCATTTATGCCTGTAGCACAGTATGTTGCAGGTCAAGCCATTTACAACAATTCGGTGAGATTAAACTTTCAGACTCCAAACAGGAATTATTCACTTGATTGTTCAATTGTAGATGTGCTGTCTGTTTCCTATTCTGCAAGGACTGTGAACTATTTCCCTGGCGAGCCTGATGTTGGCGATTTTATCATTATGAACATTAGCTACATCCACAATATTTTGAACACGTCTCGAGTCAACAAAATCTACATTGATATTGCTGATCATGCAAATTATACAAAGGTGTTGGAGGATATCAGAGAATTAGGAAACTTCACAGCGCAAGAGATAGTTATGACTCAAGCATGCATTGATGATGTCTTAGACTCACGAACCGGACAGTCAATTTATGGAGTATACACCCTCAACCTGTTGTTTTCACTCGTTTATCTAACTGTGGGATTAATGATCATATCAATGGTAAAAACTCGAAACCTTCAGAAACAGTTCTCAATTTTGAGAGCTCTCGGCACCCCCAATTCTACTATTATGCGTTCAGTTTTCGTAGACATTGGAATAAGCATGTTTCTGGGTATTCTGATAGGTTCAATTGTTGGATTATTCTTGTCACTTCTTTTACTTCAAATTCCACTTGCCTTCTTGGGCGTGACAACAGAGATTTTTTGGTTCAGACTCCCGGTCTTCCTATCTCTACCACCGGCTATCCTTTCAGGTATTATTCTATTGAGCTTTCTGTCAGCATTTGCGACAACTTATCTCGCAACTAAGAAAGGGCTCAGAAGTAATTTAGCAGATGATTTTAGACATATAGAGTAGCTACTCTTTTAGTTTCTGAAGACAAAATGAGTAGATATCCCATAATTCTTGATCATTTGGGTTTGAAGGAAGTAGAATCTGGAACAAATCAAGCGCTTCTGGATAGGCGCCTCTGGCAGAATATAATATTGCCACTTGCCGCAAAGAATGTGTGTCAGTAGGATCTAGCTCAATTGCCATTCGGTAGGTTTGTTCTGCTTCAACCAGCCTTCTTTCCTGTCTAAGGAGGTCCCCCCAAATGGACCAAGTCCATGAATTTGATGTATCGATATCTAGAGACCTCTGAATAGCTTCTCCAGCATCACTTACACGGTCGGACAACATGTAGACTAGGGCTAGTGAATTCCACGTTGTGGTATTGAGAGGTTCAAGCATCATTGATCTCAAGCATGAATATTCGGTACCGAGTACCGACTTCACTTCATTCGAAACCTCAGACCTGTGCATCGCCTCTTTGAGATGTCCTAGTATATTCTCATTCTCTATCTCCGATCCTGACAATTTTTCGACACGTCCAACTTTTCCTATGACCTCCATCATGGACCGTCATAGTAGACCTTCGCCAACTCCATGAGCAACGCAAGTCTCCGTTTTTCTTTCTCCTTAACTTCTTCATGCATCTGCTCAGGGGCAGGCTGTTTAACCTCTGTTGCCACTTTGTCTTGCATCCTGCAGTCTTGAATCAATTGCAATTAATGGTATGAATCAAATACATTCAAAATATACGTTCGACCTATTGAACACCTCAAAAGTCAAAATATTAAGAATTAGATTTTATAATTATTAGCATTTATTTTTGAAGATTTATGATTCCTCATGTATCATTTTTAGGATATTATAAATCACTTTGTAGCTATCTAGAGGACAAAAGTGCAATTGGAACCAGGGAAATTCAGCGATATGTCTCTAATAGTTCGCCTATCTTCTCTAATGCTGGTTCAAGGTATTCTTTATCGCTTCCGAATCCAATGCGCACAAAACCTGGTGTATCAAAATGTTCACCTGGTGATATGAGCACACTTTTTTCCTTCAAAAGTCGTAGAGTAAAATCAAGCGAGTTAATGCCGTCCTTAAGCTTGATGAAGCAGATGGCTGCTGCTTTGGGAGCTATGCCTGACAACAGATCAGAATTGGAGGCGATCCACTTCTCCATGACCGCCCAGTTCTCACGGACCACTCTCCGAGTTCTTTTTTCAATCATCGATTGAATTTCAGGTTGTAATGCAATGGTTGCCAACCAATCACTTGTCTTTGATGGGCAGATAGTTGTATAATCAGAATAAGTCCAGAGTTCCTTAGCGATCTCAGGGGATGGACAAACAACCCAGCCTATTCTCAGACCAGGGAGTCCATATGCCTTGGATAAGCTTGAGGTGATGAGAGACTTGTCATGGAGTCTGTGAATTGATGGAGCCTTGTTTCCTTGAAGCTCAGCCCCACGGTAAATCTCATCTGAAACAACCCATGCATCATATTCACCGACAATATTGACAATTGTCTTCAGGTCATCCTCAGATAGAATGTGACCTGTGGGGTTGTTAGGGGTGCATATAACAACAGCAGCAGTCTTCTTAGAAATCGTAGCCTTGAGGTTCTCAAAATCAGGAGTCCACCTCCCATTGACCATCTCGAGTCTGAAGGGAATCACCTTCCCACCAAGGTTTTTCCAAATGCCGCCTATCTGCATATAGTTTGGAACCATGAAAATGAGCTCATCACACTCAGGATTTTCTCTACGTAGCCACCATGTTGCCACAAAGTTAGCTTCAGCTCCTCCCGAGGTTGCAAGAATGTGTTCGTCTGTTGTCCCCGGATAATGAAAGGAGATGGCCTTACGGAGTGGAATGGTTCCATTTGTCTGAGTGTATCCTAGTTGAATATCAAGAAGTTCGTCTTGTAACTCCTTTGTTTCAAGGAGCTCACTGATTTTTAGAGGTTCTACTCCACTTTCACTGAGATTGTACTCGACACGATGTTCCCACTCAGATTGGAAACGTTCAAGCTCAAAGCGCTCAAGTTTCATATACCCAGACACCCAAACTGGTCATAGATAGAGCACCATATGAACCCTACTCTTGAGCTATTTCATCAGTTCACTGTCTAGGTTGAATTCATAGAAGAATCGATGTCAAGGATAGGAATCACATATCGCTGGATATATCCAGTTTCGGAATCATAGGTCACACTCTTGAGAGAGCTTTGAAATTCAGGCGCAATCAGCTCTTCGTCGAAGGAGTGCACAAGAAGAATGAGTTGTGCCCCACATCTATGAATGAAGAGAGTAGCAGTCTTTATGGCATCTGAAAGAGCCAACCGTTCTATTCCCTCCATAATCTGATTTGCGATCCTAACAGCAGACTCGTAGACAACATCCGCCTCTGAGAAACCCCTGGTGTCATAGACCATGTAGGATGCAATTCTTGCATCGACTTGTGTCTCCATGTATCTCAGTACAATGACTAGAGTATAAAATCACCAAGAAAAATGAGGTCATGAGAAATGAGAATGAGTGTGCCCGTAACGTAAACAGGCACACCTCATCATTGGTTGATTTGTATGGCTGATGCTACGACCTCTATTTTTTGTTATAGAGGTAGGCATACGCCAATGCTTCGGTACTTTGGATCTTCTTTCCGTGATTCAGTTTTCTCTCGGTTTTTGCAAGTGCCATTACACTTCACCTCCATTCCTGCTCATTTTATGCGAGCAAAATCGTAGTACAGGGAATCAAGCGTTGTGAGTCCCGGATTTCCATTCCTCCGTTTTGCGAAGGATTCGTTCGTCGCTTCATCAGCCATCTTTCCTATATCTCCTCCAACTGTCGACAACCACACACAATTTCTTACAGTTGTCATGTATTATGTAATAGTATTACATTATAAAAGTATTATGGTTACATATATAACCTATCGAAAATCAGATGGACCACACACAAAAATCTTTAACTATAGTTAATTA
>PJET01000089.1 GCA_002825515.1 Candidatus Thorarchaeota archaeon MP11T_1
AGTAAATGTATCTTCAAAATAGACTCTTACCTCGATTGTACTCTCAGTATAACCATCAATGTCTGATTGTGCGGGAGTCAGAGAGGTAGGATAGAAAATAGCAATATCCTTGGTTAGGTACCCTGCATCTGTACCATTCGCCCAAGATACTTCAAGAGTGTATGCACCATTGTCCGAACTCGTACTGTCTACATCCCACAGATAATTCGCTTTTCCGCTATCTACGCTTTTATTTGATGGAAACCATACAACTGATCCCCCTTTGACAACAGTAAGATTTGCTAAACCGGTAGTCACAGGGTCTGAGTCTTCTTCTAGGATTGTAAGGTTGACATCAACATCAACGAGAATGGATGCGATATTGATTAATTCAATATCATCTGACGAATCATATGTATGAACTGAGGAAAGATGATTATACGAACTTGCAGCAAGCCTCCATGTTCCATCAGTCATGCTAGCACATCTGACTATTGAACCTAGCAATGAGTAATCAGTGTGATTCGTTGTGGGTGTTGCACTCTCATATAGTCCCGTGATTGTCCAGCTTATGGCCTTAGAGATATTAAGGTACTTAGCAACTTGTCCTGATACGCTCGGATACGATGTACCAACCCGAACACTCCAATCAACTAATCCCGCTGAGGATGTGATCTCCCATGATGCAGTTGCTGTTGTATCCTTGACATACGAGAGAGTCATGTTGTAATTGAAATAGACTGATTGGTTGGTGTCAAATGAGATGTTTGTGATATTCTCTGAAGCAGATGATATATCAAAATTTAATGATGTAATAGTTGAAGAGTTAACTTTCAGATCGACCTGCTGTACCGAAGAATAAGTCAATGGTGTATCTGATGTCTGATTCCATGGAATATATGTATAGTTCATCAAAGCTTCGAGAGGCAATAAAATCCAGCCACTCGGTCCTCTCTGATATGAACCGAACGTTCCTGCATCATTTTCTCCACCCCACCATATAGTTGGATACGATGGTTCGGGAGATCCTTCCTTCGAAAGGCTAGAGCCATCGATTACTGCCCAATAAATTGTGTTAGCTGAAAGTGAAGCATTTCCTCCTTGAATTGTAGACCATGAGAAAGCAGTATCTGAAGCTGTCATATTCACTGGAGTCGTAATATCTATAGCGCTGTCAAGATTTGATGAGCTACCAGAACGTATAACCAAAGATGCATTGCCTCTTACAGGTGGGTCATAATCATCTGTGCTATAGTAAATTGAGTAGTTCATAAGAGCTCCATCATGATCTTGATTGTAGAAACCTTGTGCGAGTTGCGAAAAGAAAAGAGGCTCAAACTCATAGATTTGGAACTCGAAACTCTCGTATGTGACTCCCACAACCTCCTTCTCAGCTGCAGCCATGATGCTCTCAGTTTCTATCCGTGCACTGAAGAGTCTCCACCCTGACACTTGATAATCTAAAAGATCAAGTTCTGCATTGTGTGTGGCAGTATCCCCATATGTATTCAATATCTCGAGTCGCTGACCAGTGATTGTGCGATCGAAGAACATGGTAGCAGTTTGACCACTCCCTCCACCTGACACGGATGCTGTACTGCTTTGACTGTCTGGTGAGAAGGGGTGTTCATTCTGAAGAATCGTTGCACTATTTGGACTTCCTACTCCCTGAACAGCTGCGAGAACCAACACAGCAATGATCAACAAGACTGCAGATTTCTTCATGTGAACACCTCTTCAGCAGACGGCGGAACATCTACTCCGCAGTTGTAGCGCCCTTATTCTTAATTCCTATGATTTGAAAAAGAGAGCTACTATGTATCTCTCCCGAAAAACAGTCAAGCTCGTCATTATTATGTATAATATGACGGCCCTGCGTCAGTGGTCGGGTCCGGCTTGACTCCCACCTGTCCGGTTGTTTCATTGAGCACTGCTATTACCATATCAATTGCTCCATGAAGTTTCCGCATGGTCCTCCAGAGTTGATTCTCGGTGAATGCATCATCGTAGATTCGATCTGAAATAACGAATCCTGGACCTGGTGGTTGAGGTCCGGACTGTCCAGGGCGGGGTTGGATAAATCCCATATTGAAGCCCTCTTGGAAACTGAACTTCATTGCTTTCATCTGAAAATCGCGCATCATCTCAACTGTCAAGAGTTTCTGATGCTGAGGTGAGATCATAATCTGTGATTCAATCTGAAGGTATCTCTGCTCATTTGGGCGAACGACAGTGAAGAAGAATCGCATGAACTTTACCTTGAACAAAAATTCTGCTTTTGGATTTGATATAGTCTCAACTTTAGTGCCTTCTCGTGAAAACCAATCACGTACTGCTTCTTTGATGAGTTCAGTTTGATTCGACAATAAATACGCCTCCAAATCACTTGGTCAAATAACATCACTCACTTAACGCTTGTGTTCTTCTAGTTATTCTCGAAACCAATGAAGGTTGTTATAACCTGATGGTGAAATATCCGCATAACAGGTGATTTGTGACCTCACACTCTTAATCATATCAGTATCTCCTTCAGATACTATAATCCGCTCTTGTGAATTGCGTCTAGTCATAATCACTCCCCATGGATCAACAATCTGACTATGGCCGAAGTAAGTCTTGCCATCGAATCCAAATCCAATTCTATTCGCAGCTGCAACGTACAACTGGTTTTCAATAGCTCGTGCCTGAACTAGTGTGTTCCAATGTTCACTTCTAGGATCAGGGAATGCAGCTGGGATCAGTACAATCTCTGCACCCTCAAGTGCAAGTCTACGAGTGACTTCGGGAAATCTGATGTCATAACATATCTGGACTCCAACATTGATTCCTGAGCATTCGAATAGTACGATGTCCTTTCCACCAACAAAGACATCACGCTCTTCTTGAAATGGATGTATCTTACTGTATGTACCGTAGACTTCTCCATCTGGTTTGGCCATGACAAGAGTGTTATGGAATTTATCACCACTCTTCTCAATTCCAGTCCCAATAGTGTATGATTGATGTTCTTCTGCAATTGAACAGATGAAGTCTGTAGTTGGTCCTGGTACACCCGGTCCCATCTTGTTGTAATCTTCATGACGAAATCCTATCGAAAATAACTCGGGTAGTAGAATGAACTGCACTCCTTTTCCAGGTTTATGCTGACTTAGTAGGAACTTTGCACGTTCAAAGTTACTTTGTCGATTCCCTTCTTCACAAGGCATTTGAACCAAGGTCATTGTAAATTGCATGTGAAACCTCCTCTTCGGGTGATTTGCTCACGACTGATAGGTCTGATAAGATAACCGACTTGAGTAATTCCCAAATCAATACTATCATAACGCTTAATTGCCTGTCCGCGTTGCGGGCTTTTGTAGGCTCTCAGTGGACGTGTGTCTGTTGGTAAACGAGGTAAATACTGAGCCAAAGAGCAGGAAGGAAATGCCGAAGACATCTTACTCCAAACCCGTTATTGGTGCAACGGGTAAAACCGGTGATTGGCGAACTTTTGATCCAGTTGTCAATTATGATGAGTGTAATCGATGTCGAACTTGCTGGCTCCACTGCCCCGAGGCTGTGATTAGTTTAGATGAAGATGGAACTCCCCATACAGATTATGACTATTGCAAAGGTTGCGGTATCTGTGCTGAAGTCTGTCCCAAAAAGTGTATAGAGATGCTTCGTACAGATGAACGAAAGAGGAGGACTGGTGAGGTATGAAAACAGAACTCATGAGTGCAAACTATGCTGCAGCACATTCAGTGGTTTCTGCCAGAGTTGAAGTCGTTGCCGCGTATCCGATTACACCAGCCACAACGGTTCCAGAACAAGTGGCTTTGTTAAACGAGAAGGGAATTTTCAAGGGTGAATTCATTCGAGTCGAGTCTGAACACTCTGCGATATTTGCCTGCATCGGAGCAAGCTCAACAGGTGCTAGAGCATTCACTGCTACATCTTCAAATGGATTATTACTGATGGATGAGGGTCTTCATTGGGCTGCAGCTGCAAGACTCCCTATTGTTGTCAATAACGTCAATCGTTCAGTTTCACCTAGCTGGAACATTCATGTGACACACGACGATGCTTACTCCAAACGTGACACAGGATGGATTCAGTTCTATGTTTCAAGCGTCGATGAGTTGTATCATACTCTCATTCAGTCCTATAAACTGGCTGAGGATGAACGTGTTCTCATGCCCGTTTTAGTGAACTCAGATGGGTTTGTACTCAGTCACACGCTCTCAACATATGACTACCTCGAACCTGAGGAAGTAGACAAGTTCTTACCACCCTATTCGCCACCTCACTGGGTGATGGATCCAGAGAATCCAGTTTCTCATGGTAATATTGTATTTCCAGAATACTATCAAGAATTCCGATACATGATGCATGAGGGTTCACTAAATGCACTCAAGGTCTATGATGAGGTCGAGAAAGACTACAAGAAGTTGTTCGGAAAGTACTTTGGTGGTCCGATTGATTGTTACAGATGTGATGATGCAGAGGTTGTGTTCACATCGCAGGGTTCAATGGCTGCAGAGGCAATAGATGCAATCGATGAGCTCAGAGAGGAAGGGTATAGGATTGGGAATGCAAGGATGCGCATGATCCGTCCATTTCCTGTTGAGAAGATACGTGAACTCGCGAGTAGTGTGAAAGCATTCGCCAGTTTCGATAGAGGAGTTTCATACGGATTCGGTGGTCCGGTAGCCAATGACATTCGAGCCTCCCTTTACAACACAAAATATCGTCCAATAATCAAGAGTTACATCGGAGGTCTTGGAGGACGTGATATGACTGTGCCCGATATTAAAGCTGTAATTCTAGACACATTCAAAGCCGTCGAAAGCGGCGAGCTAGGTCCAGAAGAAACCTGGCACAATCTCATGGAGTGAGTAATGATGGTAGCAACAAAAGATATGTCTTTGAAGGAATATGTGCTTAAGGGAAATGCTGCTTGTGCTGGTTGCCAAGATATGGTTGCACTAAGGCACGCTCATAAAGCACTTGAAGGTGATGTGATCCAAGTCGTACCTGCCTGCTGTACAAGTGTTGTCCAATCACTCTGGCCAAAGAGCGGTCTCGGAATACCAGTCTTGAATACTGCATTTCCAGCTGCCGCAGCAACTGCATCAGGAGTCAAAGCTGCATTGAAAGCTAAAGGAAATGACCACACAATGGTCATGTGTTGGGCTGGAGATGGTGGCACGTTCGATATTGGCATTCAAGCTCTCAGCGGTGCCCTTGAGAGAAGAACCGATTTCCTTTACATCTGTTACAATAATCAGGTATACAGTAACACTGGCACACAGAGATCTGGTGCGACTCCGCTCCATGCACAGACAACCACAACCTGGTTTGGAAAAACTGAGCCAGAGAAGATGTTAGATCTCATAATCGCAGCACACGAACCAGTCTATCAATTCACAGCAAATTCTTCCTATCCGCGAGACCTCTATGAGAAGTTCCAGAAGGCTCGTGAGTATGAGGGTCCAAAGTTTGGTCATATCTTCCTACCTTGTCCACAAGCTTGGAATTACCCCGTTGAGAAGGGTGTTGAGATAGGAAAACTTGCTGTTGAAACTGGCTACTGGATCCAGTGGGAGCGCATAGGAGATGAGTTCATTCTTGGACGCCATAGTAAGAGATTCCAGGACCCGGCGAAGAGAAAACCGATTGATGAATTTCTGAAGATGCAAGGTCGCTTCTCACACTTGTTCAAACCAAAACGTGATGAGAAGAAGATTCAGGAGTTACAAGACTTTGTCCAACATCGATGGGATTTAGTCATGAGGACTTTCACATAGAAGCCCATACTTTCAAGGCATTGGATTGACTTGAGTCGGCTTGGCGTGGGACAGACAGACTTCTTGATACTATTCATCGGAGGAGTTGGAGGTTTTATCGCGGTTGTGGTAGTAATCTTCTTTTTTAGAAAACACCAACTTCCTTGTACATGACTAAGACCTTCACTTGAGTTTGTCCTGTGACTGAAGTATTAGATATGTGACTCCTCCCGCATATGCCGAAACTATTCTCTTGATTCGATGTGCATCACTCAATTTGTTGATATCCCCTGACGAGATATCCGACCGGGCTGACTCCTCTGCAATGAATCTAGAAACCCATAGAAGATTCATGAGTGCATCCCCTAACTCAAGAAGCTGAATCAATCTGTAGGAGGTTTCAAAGCAAAGCGCCTGTGTGAATCTTTCAGCTTCATCATCAAGTGAGTCCAAATGGCTCTCGACAACCTCTACGATTGCATCGAATGCTTCCTCTACTTGGTCAATGATAGTTACTTCAGGGATGTTACCCAATTTCTTCTCTTCTAGACTCTGCTTCAATGAAGATAGAACAACTTTGAAGCGACGCTCAGGACTGATTCTTGGTTTCTCACCTATTTTCGCTCGTTGCTTGTAGTCACTCAATTCCTCAAACAATTCTTTACCCGCATTATTGGACTCAAGCAATCTTTGCGCAATCTTGTTCTTCTCACCACTCAACAGATTGATGAACAAAGAAAGTTCTCTGTTCTGGCCTTTACCATGACGGATACGCATGGTTTCTGTGTAGTGATCTGCAAGTTCTTGGATTAGAAAAGTCATGAAGTCATGATTACTCCACTTCTTTCTAGTTCCGTTTGTATCAACTGAAAACATAGAACATGTAGTCATTTTTGTCGCAGATCTGGCTAGGACATCAAGTGTTTTGAAT
>PJET01000090.1 GCA_002825515.1 Candidatus Thorarchaeota archaeon MP11T_1
ATCTTATTTAGGCTTCTTCCAATGAAATAATGACACTTAACGAGAGGTTTATGCTCGAGAGAATGAAAAGGTCATACCTTTCGTAAGTTCCGATTGGTGGATTATCAACAGGAGGTAACATCGTATGACAAAGAAGACGATACTTATAGATGTGGCAACAGCTGGTGCCTCCGGAGACATGTTCTTAGCTGCTCTTACTGATTTAATCGGAGAGGACAATGCTCTGCTTCCGGTTGCTGCTAGTCTCCTGATCTACGATCCCTCTTTTCGTTTGAACTTTGAATCTTATACCCATTCAGGTATAACTGGTCGTCAATTACAGATAACACAGAATACTGGAATCCGCTTCACTCCAACTTCGATAGTTGGGGTACTACAATCAGTATGTGAAGAGATTGAACTGTCTCCAGCTGGAAAGAAGATAGCTGAGAAAGCACTCAATGAGATTCTTGAAGCAGAAAGTCGAGCGCATAAAAAGCCAATAGACGAGCTCCATCTTCATGAGACAGGAACTGTTGACACAATTCTCGATATTGTTGGAACTGCCTATCTTCTGGAGAGAACTGGACTGCTAGAAAACACAGAATTCATTTCGACCAAGGTCGCAGTAGGTCGTGGAAATATCGCGACAGAGCACGGTGACCTCGATGTTCCAGTTCCTGCAGTAGCTGAGATGCTAGTTACTAATGATGTTCCTTTCTATGACGGTGAAGCAGAAACTGAGGTCCTGACTCCCACAGGAGCTGCAATTCTTATTGCAATAGCTAATAGGTTCGTCGAATCTCTTGATGAATTTATTTTTCAGAACCGGGGATTTGGTTTTGGTACACGAGACCTAGGTAAGGTTCCGAATGTGATGTCTATCTCGATTGGAGAAGCAATTGTTTCTGAAGAAGAAGTCAGCAAACCTTCCAAAGCGGAACCAAAGAAGAAAGAAACCAAACCTACCAAAAAGAAACCATCTAAACCTGAGGAACAACCAATAGTGAGTGATGGTTGGAATGAGGATGATGTCATTGTCATTGAAACAAATGTTGACGATGTCGATGGTGAAACACTAGCTTCATTATTTGACACCCTTCTAGATGAAGGACTTGCTTATGATGTAACAATCATCCCCGCTATAGGTAAGAAGAACAGGCCCTGTTATGTTGTCAAAGTGATTGCTGCCAAAGCTGGTCTGAAGAGTATTGCAGATGTGATGATTAAGAATCTTGGCACTATTGGGATTCGTTACACTACTTGGCAACGACTTAAGGCTGCACGTGAAACAATTGTCTGCAGCTTTGAGATTGATGGCAATGAATACATGGTTCGTGTGAAGGTCTCACGAAGTGTTGATGGAAGTATTCTGAGTATAAAGCCTGAAGCTGATGACGTACTCCGAGTGTCCAAAGAAACCGGAATTCCTGTTCGAGAACTGAGACCTCGGATAGCGATGCAGGCTCATGCTGTTACTGAGTAGACCTGCATCAATTCGCGAGAAGAACTGATTGCTCAGGGTCCATTCCCATCTTCGAGTCAAGATACTGTGCTGGAATGAGGCTCTCGAAAGCACGTTTACAGAGTTTTGCATAAGCCTCAGGATCGTACCTCGTAGATTCATCGAACAGCTCTAGCGCGCAGACTCTACGCAAGGCGTTCTCTGAATCCGCAGATGTCATCAAATATCGGACCTTTTGACCGGCATGCAACTCCCTTCCCGCCTTGACCAACTGATGAGCGACCACAGCCGCCCTTGATGTGGCGCGGTATTCGTGTGGATTTCGTGTGAGGGTGGCGTTTAGAATCAGGTCTCTAAGATCGACATTGTCATCATGGAGCCTGTTGATGAACTCCTGACACACGGCGTATGCATTTGGTATCTGTTCTAGAAATCCTACCTTATCCCGGCCACGTGCCAGGGTCTTGATCATTTCCTTCTGACAGTCTCCAACATATAGGCACGTGTCACGTCGACGGGTTTCAATTCCTCGAGTCTTTATCCCTCCATTCCTATAGACACCATAGTACCGATTCAATGGAGCAACTGAGGGGTGTAGACGAGACGAAGGAATGACCATCCATCTGTAGACCCCCTTGGGTGACATCTGGATCTCAACATCTTTGGTCACGCGCCTACAGAACTCAGCCACATTTTCGTATTCAACATCTCCTTCGGCCTGCAGCCAGACGGAGTCTACGATGCCATGAATCATCTCAAGTCCCATTTCTTCTCCAATCTCTTGAGTCCTGAGCAGAACATCTCTCGCGAATGCGGTGACAGCAGTATGGGCTTCCACCCGCCCGAACTTTGCGTTCTTGAAACCAAGATATCCAAAGCACGAAACCAAGACCCCCTTCAGAGTGTTCTGAACAAACTCGTATTTCCTAGCATCCTTGCCCTCTTCAATCAAATCCTTAAACTTCATCCGTCTGTTGACAAGCAACCTCAAAGACTCTGACACGATTCCTGGCTTGCGAGTACAGATCTTGAAGTTCAGTTCAGGAACATCAAGGCAGAATTCTTTGTCATATGGACAGTCAGTTCGCGTGCAGATTGTTTCAGGGCTGATGTTCTTGTTGACCATGAGGGTCGGGTACATTGATGAGAAGTCGCACTCTGCAACATTCTCGTAGATGTTTGGCCGCGGTTGAAGAATCAGTCCGCCCCTGTCGATGGCTGCAAGCTCATTGAGTGATTTGAGAAACTCTGGGTTCTTCTTGACCGGTGGAATGAGGATGTCCATCTTGAAGGCATTGTAGTACTGCACAGCTGCGTTTACCCCGCCGATGGTCATCCGCGAAACCCTCTGCGGTCGGCCCAGTGCAAGTCGGCAGCTCTCCACAACACCTTCCAGTCCCACAGGTGAGAAGAAGTGCATCCCTGTTTTTCCTCTATCAATGTGAATTCTTCCATTCAATGTGACCTGTGTTCCTGATTTGTACACGATCCGGTTGTACTGCCAGAATGACTGTGGTTCTCTGTAGGTGACCCTCAATGGTGTGCCATCCCGTGAGAGTCGCAGTTCCACTCCATTGACCTTTGCTCGCAGACTGAGGTATCTGAAGAGACTCTCATCTCCCCTTCTCGTCATTATCACGTCTGGGTCTATCTTGTCTATGACACTCTGGAACCTGTAGAGGATGCTCCTCTCCATCTCATCCTCAATACGGATAGTTTTCCCCTCGTGGTAGACCTCAATGTGGTGTATGCTGTCCTCCATCCTAGGGAAAATCTGGTCTGTGTCAACGAAGACCTCGAACCCTAACTCCTCGAGCTCGGGAATCTCGTACCTCGGGTCCTCGCGATCATCAAGACACTCGACTGTGACAATCTCATCCCCCTTCAGCTCGAACTCAACCCGTCCAAAGGCGAACATCGTCTTGGCGATGAATAACTGGTGGACTGGGTCAATGTCTGCATGAAACACAGTGGCTCCGGGCAGTTTCTCAAGGTCTCTTGCCACTTCTTGTAGTGCATCTGGTGTAGTGAACACCTGCAGAACTGCGGTCATGTCAGCATCGTATACGCTGGCGTACTTTCGAACAATCTCTGTGTTCACCACCTTCGGATGGTCCAAGACTGCACAAATGATGTCGTTCTTGTTCCAGTCCATGCTCCTCATCAGGTCTGTGCTGACAAACACCGAGGGGTGAAATCCACGATAGGTATAGCCCTTGGTCTTTCCATCGCTCTTGATCCAGAGGGTCAGTGCCTGTTTCTCCTGATTCACGCTACAGTCCAAGAGCCATCCAGTCTTCTTCATCAGGGGGTGTTCTCCTCGACCTTCTCTTCCAAGACCTGGACCCTCCCCTTGATCTCGTCAAGCTCTCTAAGCATCTCCAGGATTGCAGACAGCAGGATGACCTCGATGATACGAGGCGTCACCATCATTGTTCCCGCATCTGCGAACCCTCTCGCATAGTCGAATATCCTGTCAAAACGTTCTCTCTGGGCCGGTCTAAGGGTCCGCCTGAAGTCTTTCCATCGTGCTTCCTCAATCCTTACTGCATCTCTATAGGTGCGGACTGTTCGTCCCATCATCTGCATCCTCTTATGGCGTTACCCAGCAGACAAGAGGGCGGTCTCTGGACTACTGGGCCAGTATGTTATCCCCCCGCTGATTGTGGGTTTTGCGGGACCCTTCAGTCCGTCCAAATGAATGAGTCCGAGGGGGACAGTCTCCCGAAAGTAAAGTCTGGCAAACCTTAAGCCTACTCAGTCGTTAGACTAGCTAGTGGTTGGATTATGTCATTCAAGGTGATAATCCAGTGTCCTGATGTAGAGGACATCATCAGACTTTTGAAGAAAAAACATGGAGCCGACTATTCGAGGGTGTGGAGAATTAATGATCACACAATAGCAGTGTTCTCGTTTGAAAGGGGCTACCCTAGCTTTGCCAATCTAATTACACTTGACCACAACAAGGCCACAGAGAGCTGCGATATCACGATTCTCTATGCGGGAGGTGCAGATTCGTTTGATTCACTCACTGACGCTGTGGCCATAAGCAATGAAGCAGTAGACGATCTGGTTCAACTCGCAAAAGAAAGAGATTGGCGAATAATTATTGAGAAAGCTAGATTCAAGTCCCGAGGAAGTGAATGTCCTAACTGCCATGCTTTCTATGTCTATCCAGAGGAAAAAGTCGGAGCAGACGGACGTGTGCATTGTCAGAATTGTGGCCAACCTTTCATGTTTAGGGGTTAGTTTTTACCCGTTCTAGGTGCCCAATTCAATCGGCATAGACTCAAATAGCGGAAATATCAAATACCGCCCTAGTGTCAGAGGACACTCTACCATTCAGGTGACAAATCATGGTCACTGCATTGTTCAAGGTTGTATTGATGGGAGATGGAAGTGTCGGCAAGACCAGTCTCCGTAGAACCTACATGGGAGAAGGTTTCAGAGCCAACTATATGATCACCATCGGCGCAGACTTCGCCGTGAAGAAGATGTCACTAGAGGGCGGTCATGATGTGAGCATTCAGATATGGGACTTAGCTGGTCAAGAACACTTCAAGAGCGTACGCTCAACCTTCTATACAGGCGCACAGGGAGCATTAGCAGTCTATTCAACTGTGGAAAGGAAATCATTTGACAACCTAATGAATTGGGTGGAAGAGTGCTGGACCAATGCTGGAAAGAAGATCCCTATTGTATTGATTGCAAACAAGACAGACCTTCGTGACCAGTTCAAGGACAATCCAGTTATGGCACAGACAATTGTTACCACAGAAGAGGGACAGCAGCTGGCAAACAAGATTGCATCTCAAGGAGTAATTACTTCCTTCTTGGAAACCTCTGCAAAGACTGGCCTTAACGTAGAGGCTGCATTCCTTGAACTAGCAATCAAGATTCTCGAGGCTGGAGGACTAGCATAGAAGAAAAGGACTCACTGAGCCTCAATAACACCAAGTTTTCGTTGAACTGCTTCAAAGAGTATACTTGCCACAGTATGTAGAATTTCTGGGTCATCAGAAAGGACATCAATCCTAAGTTTAGACAAATCATCATTGATTCGCCCTACAACGGTGAGTGTCACTGCTATCTTGTTATTGTTGATTCTTCCTTCAGCCATCCCAGAAATAACACCCATGAATACATTCTCTCTCTCTGTATTCTCAGATTGAATAGGATGAAAGTTCCAATCTTTGAAGAGCTCATTCAGCGTGTCAAAAAGCTCAGTTGCTTCAGTAATCAAGGAGTGTTCTCTGTTCCATTCCTTCATTTCAGACTTCAGACTAAGAAGTTCTTCGGGAGTAATCTCTAATGGCTGCAACTGCTCAAAGAGTGATCTCACAAAGATGTTCCCTGAAATTGCTGCAATCTTTTCACCTGTAGTGTCAAGGAAATGAACAGATGTGACAAACTCTCCCTCCACGGATTCCTTCACTGCCTTAAATCCGAATATTAAAGCCTCAAAACCATTCGGATCTATATTCTCTATGATTTGGCTTAATGGATCCAGAGGTTCCAAGCTCTCCTTTGGATAATTCAAGACTTTCACAGAAACCTCTCGTATAGGTTCTAGACTATTATTCCCAATGGCTACTCCATACTCTAAACTCTCTGGTGCCGATGTGTAGGTACTAACAACTGCCACTTCATCTGAGGTCTTCAATGGCGTGGCATCAGTATCAAGAAGAAACTGCGTTGGAGCTTCCCAGTTATCTGGAATCTGTGTGCCATGGTCCTTCTCAGTTGCATGATCTTCAAGCCAAGCGAGTGAGAAACCAATAGCCTCCTTCACAATTTCGTCTTCATCATTAGCATACGGTTTTAGAATGTCAATAGCCTTCATATCTTCATTATATGCTAACATTCCTGCTGCTACTATCCGAACTAATGGACTTTCATCAATGAGGGAAATATCTAGGGCATCAAAAGCAGCTGGACCAAATTCGCCTAGTCTGCACACAGCCAACAGTCTGATATCATCATCACCAGTCAGAGCAGCGTCCTTGCAAGCTTGAATGCTTTCCAGATTTGTCAGCATCTTACCTATAACATCATCTTTCTTTTTCCTGACACCTTTCATTGCTTTCCGACAACGACCAACGGATTTGTCTTCTTCATCAGATGATGAATCAGCCGTTTCGTCTTTTCTCTTAGCCAAGGGTCAACCTCCTTTTGATGGCTGCAAAG
>PJET01000091.1 GCA_002825515.1 Candidatus Thorarchaeota archaeon MP11T_1
ATCAGAGCTGTCCATGGTAAGCAACTGCAAAATGAACAGCTGACAATGATTCATGCTATTCTAGAGAATCAGTTTTCTGTTCCAACTAATCTCATGAACATCGATGAAGTCCGGAAGAGGATTGAGTTGGCTCCCTGGATTATTGAAGAGATCTCAGAAGAACTCAAGGAGATATTGGTGGAGGTCAAAGATTTAGAGATTGGCATTGCATTTGAATATCCAACATGGGACAGACTTCAGACGATGTTTAACCCGCTTTAACTACTGTACTACTCGAAAGCGTAGGATGGCTCCAATTCCCCCCAAGCGTTGGAGCTGATCACCGGTAGGATGCTCCGTTGAAACAATGTGGAACGAACCCCTGGTCTTCTCAGTGTTTCTTATCAAAGAGTCCATCCATCGTCTTGCTTTCTCATCGCCTTCTCTAAGCTTCTTGTCTGTGATTAACAGCTCCTCGACGGCTCCAAACTGCACAGCTTTTGTAACCTCATCATTTCCATATGCACCAAGCCCATTATCCTTTGAGATGTGCTCGATTAATGTTTCAACAAGACGTGTTTCAGTTTCAACCTTCAGCTCAATCACAGCTTGTGATATGACCCCTCGATAGAGTATCTCCTTGGCACCTGGAATCCCTATCGAGTTTGTACTCTCAACAATAATAGGGGGTAGGTTCTTGATTTTGGCATTTACCAGAAAGTCTCTGAAATGGTCCTTAACAAAACCGGGTCCCGCAATGACAATCAGACCAAATTCGTGTTGTTCAGTCTGCGACTTCAGTGCGAGAAGTGTGTCCGCAAAGAAGTCCTTCATTGTGGCATCATATGACTTCTGATCACCTCTCTTTCTTGAGATGCTCATTCGTACCCTTACTGCTTCTTGGATGCCAGAATCTCCAGCCAAGAAAAGTTCCGCTGTACCATCCTCTATTGTCACTATAAGACATTTTGGTCGAAGCTGTGATTTTTCTGCCTCTTTGAGTCTATCAAGTACAAACTTTGGCCAGTGCTCTTTAATAATAGTCAGAGTGTCCCCCGTTTCGACATTGATTGTATGATAAGACCCAATGTTGACGAGGTCTCCAGGACCCTCTAGAATCACTCCCTTTATTCGCACCCTATTTGAGAAGTTATGAAACGAAACATCCTCTACCTTTAGTTTCAACACCATAGCTTTTCTGACACTTTCCGATTTTCGACTATCTTCATCTCCCACTCTAACACGACGCGAGGTCTTTGATATGACAATATCACTAGGTCCAACTGTGTTGTATAGGTGCCAGAGATCATCTAATGTTTCAATCTTCAGCACAATTTTGCCTTCCTTCAGGACCCGTTTTTCGATTTTCAAATGGTCACCTCTGGACTCCTGTCCTCATCAGAAGAAATAGTCTCTGCTAATCGAGGGTTTTTGAGCTTTGGGTCCCAAGAAGTGAGGATTACTCTCATCAATACCTCTACTCAATACTTCAGCTTGCTGAACATGACCCTGCAGCACCAGGACGCTTCCATCTCTCACTGCAAGGTCTCCCGCAATTCTGATCAGACCCCCAAGTTCACGTAAACGGAGTGTTAAAGCATTCTTCTGACCATCAAGCTGAAGTGCCATCTCTTCTGCAACCTCAAGAACACGTTCCACAGCTTTCACAGTAAGGTGTGGAATCTTACCATCCTCTTCAACAGTCTGTGATATAAATCGCACAAAGTCGTTAATCATTCCTTCAGTTCTTGGGGTCCATGAATCAAGCATAATTTCATACCCATATCCACGAATCCTTGATCTGAGTGGTGGTAATATATTTTTGAGATTCTCTATATTGCATGAAGCAAACAAAATGAAGTCACACGGTACATCAGTGACACGAACTGCAGCTCCTGAACTTAGTGGATTGTGTCCTGAAATCGAATAAACTCGGTCCTGCATTGCCGTCAATAAATGATTCTGGTAACTTCCAAGTGCAGCAATCTCATCTATGTAGAGAATACCTTCATGAGCCTCATGGATTGCACCCGGGACAACTCGTTGGTGGGCTGCTAGTCCAAGGGTCTCAGCGCTTCCAAAGGGGTCGTGCTTGACATCTCCTAGTAGCTCTACAGGACTCGCTCCACTTACTCTGATATAGCGACTTGATCTAAATGGAACAAGGACCCGCTCCTGATGATTACTATTCTCCACAACGCGTTTTTCTTCAGATGTTATAGTTCGTTGAGTCACTTTGACTTCGCCAGACTCAACTCGTTCATACATGACATGGTAGGACTCGCCATTGATATCCTCGAGATTTGTCACTGTTTCTAATGCAGGTTCTCTAACAACATCAAGCATTCTGAATAAACCATGATAGGACTCCCCGGGAGCCCAATCAAAACGTTTCTCGGACTCACAATTCACACATACACTCGCTTCAGGTGTGGACATATGGCCACAGGCGGGACATCTAAAACCCATTTTAACTGATATCTCAAAGGGAAGTCTATCAGGAGTGATATAGAACACATCATGATCTCTCTTTTTTGTCCTAGCACTGCTTCTATCTGAATAATTTGGACGTGCTACTATAACCTCGGGTCTGTCTGGATGAGCTGGATTGTAAAGAAGACGAATCTCTTCCTTAGGTGGATCGAGGAGTGAATATGCCGCTTTAGCTAGCATGGACTTTCCAATACCAGGTACACCGCAGAGTAGGACATGTCTTCGTTGCCTCACTGCAGAGCGAACTATGGACACAGCATGTTCTTGTCCTATAATCATCTGGAAAGGATCTTTGGAGGTTTCCACTTGTTCGGTTGTTTCCAATCCATCCATTATTGATACCAAGGTCGAGAACCTCATGTCTACTGCGTATGATGAATCATGGACGCTGTGAGATAATTGTGAGTATTACTCAACAATGCTAATCGTAAAGAAAGAGAAAGAGCCTTGGAATGCACCAAGGCTCACAATCTTTTGATACTAATGACCAAGATCGTCAAAGGTCACAATTCTCATGCTACTTGGCTTGTTCTCAATGTCTGCGACAGCGGCTCCTATCATCAGCTGAGTCTTTCTCTTACTAGCAATGTCCACTAGACGTTGAGTTATCACGCCATCAAACACAATAGTTGGCACCTCTTCTTGGGCTTCTAAAGTTTTAGCCAGCTCAGCCACTCCACACTCCACAATGACTTTCTTGTCTTCACTAAACAGGAGCGCCTTGAAGGACTCCTTGATATCTCCTATCCTAGATACGTAAACCTCGTCAACGGTTACCGGTATCCTTCTTGTCATTGGTCTTCGTCGACTTGGAGCTCGACGGTCTTCCACCCTTTCTGGCTCGATATAATCATCGACAGGTGTTGGTTCTCTTCGAGGTCTCGTGACTCTCTTTGCGGGTCGTTTTTTCTTAGTGGGAGCTGCTCTTCTCTCCTTAACTAGAGCGAGTGCTTGATCAGCTGGAATCTGAGCCTGAAGTGCTTGTGTCACTTCTCTCCGTGTGAGGTCTTCAACCTCTTTACCCTCTGGGGCTCGAGCTATATAGTGTACTTTTGCCACTTGCATTAACTCTCTCAGAATCAGGTCTCCGCCTCTGTCTCCATCGAGGAAAGCGATTACTTTCTTCCCCCTCTTCTTTGTGAGATCAACGATACTTTTGGGAACATGAGTTCCTTCTACAGCAACTGTATTTGTTATCCCACATTTCATGAGATTGATGACATCTGCCCGTCCTTCTACAATAATAATCTCAGAGCTTCCGTTCAGCTCTGGACCTGCTGGTAGACTATCTGGTCCATATTTAGCCACTGTGACCTTACTACCCTTAGTAACTGCAGTTTGAATCTCCTCGGTACCAGGTGAGATATCCTCTTCCCAACCCTTCAAAATGCTAATGGCTCTGCTTACCACTTTTCTTCTCTTTGCACCTCTTATGTCCTCCAATTTCTCAAGAGTCACTTTTGCAGTGCACGGACCAACTCGATCCACTGTTTCTAATGATGCCGCAAGAATTGCAGTGGCAGTCTTATTCAATGAAACCGGAATTACAATCTCTCCAGTACTGTTTCCACCCGCTGATCTAATCACAATCTGAATTCTTCCAATACGACCTGTACGCTGAAGTTCTCGTAAGTCAAGGTCTTCTCCGAGCAGCCCTTCAGTCTGACCAAATATAGCTCCAACAACGTCTGGTTTGTCAACAACGCCATCAATTTCAATCCGGGCGCGAATGACATATTTAGCTGCACTCTGGTCGAAGTCTGTTCCTATCTCTATACACGTCTCCTATGTTATGCTACCACGTTTCTTCGCCCTCTAGACCGAGGTGATTCTACCTGCGTCTTGTCACGGACCGGCCTATGCATCTAGACTGTGATTGGAATAAGACCTCTATGATACTACTCTAACCCATTCCTGAACATATGCTGTGATAATCGTGATGATATTCCTGTGAATGATAATAGTCCTAAGACTTTGCGCAGTGCTCTCACCGACTCTTATTCTGGTCCAGAGCCGGGGTCACGTGGCGCTGTAATATGATGATATGATGATTTGCAAAGCACAACTGAGCGTTAGTCACTTGTACTGTACACGGGGGCTGTTTCCCCAGTGTATTTGAAGATGTCGTTATCGCCATATAGCCTATATCTAGATAGACCTCATCATCAAACAAATCGACCTAATACGCGCCATGTGACAATCCTAATAACATAAGAAATGCAAATTCTCACGTTCAGGAGTATTACGTCCCGTTCACGAGGGCGCACTGAGGCTCAGCCAATGAGGTGTTGCGCATAGGGCGGGTCACATCCTGGACCAATGCCTGCCAAACACCAAAAAGGACGAGCCCTTAACGGACTCGCTTGATGAGGATGTTTGTCCTTTAGATGAAGAGCGGGTCACCCCGGTTTCGTACATTGGCGGGCCGGTCGATGTCAGATTGCCCGACACGAGACAGCTCAATGGAGCCAGATGCAATATCTGATGCAATGATCTTGGGAGTTAGTGTGAAGGGTTACAGGCATCGACCACCATCAAAACTTAGATTTCTGTTGAATCTCCAGGTTTGAGGATGATTACATTCGTTTCAGGACTTTCTTCAGACACCAGATGTTTGAATTTCTCAGGATTTGCTTCTATCACCGGAAATGTGTCATAATGCATAGGAATGACATTTCTCGGCTTGAGAAGCTTGGTTGCCAGTGCTGCTTGGTGTATGTCCATAACGAAGTACGATCCGATGGGCAAGAGCGCGATATCGAGAGGGCCATACAAATTTCCCAGTATCTGCATAGAGGAAAACACACCAGTATCTCCCGCATGATAAAATGAACTACTTGGAAATCTGACTATGAAACCAGTTGGAGCCCCAACGCCTGACGAGTGGAATGCCTGAACAAGGGTGACGACAACTCCACCTATGTTCACACTTCCTCCAATGTTCAGTGTGTGAATATTCTCAACACCCTGAGACCCCGCTTTGTGTGCAAGTTCATTAATAGCAACAAACGTGGCTCCAGTGCTCTTACAGATTCCTAACGCTTCTGCATAACCATGGTCGCCATGGTCGTGAGTAACAAGTACAATATCGGCCTTGTCAACATCATCCACTGTTATTGGTGATGTGGGACCAGTGAGCCAAGGGTCAACATAGACGATTTTCCCATCTTCTTCAATCTTGAATGATGCATGACCTAGATATGTGACTTTCATGATTTAGTCTCTCCCGGTCAAACGTCGTGATTCCTCACTTCTATGTTTTGTCATTAACAGGATTAATCCTGCCCAATCTGAAAGTTAATACATAGCAAAGCTAACGAAAAAATAGTGACTATCCATGGACCTAAAGCCCCATCCCGACTTCATGAAGGCTGGAAAGATAGCTGCACATGTATTGAGTCTTGTTGCACCGCAAGTACGCCCAGGTGTCAAGGTGTTGAAAATCTGCCAGTTGGCGGAGAAGAAAATACTTGAATTTGGAGCCACTGGCATAGCTTTTCCCTGCAATATCTCAATCAATGATGAAGCTGCACACTACACAAGCCCGCATGGTGATAAGAAGACATTTCCAGACAAAGGGTTAGTGAAGATCGACCTTGGAGCTCATGTAAATGGACACATCTCTGACACTGCTCTCACAGTGGATTTGGATGGCTCTTTTGAGAGGTTTGTTGAAGCATCCCGTGAAGCTTTGGAGTCTGCAATTGAAACTGTGACACCAGATGTTTCCTTAGGTGCTGTGGGAAAGGCAATTGAACGAACCATAAAACACCATGGGCTCAAACCAGTTCACCAGCTCTCTGGGCACCAATTAAAACCATGGAATCTTCATGCTGGAAAGAATGTTCCCAATGTCGGGATGAAACTGACTGCTAAGATGCGTCTTGGAGAAACCTTTGCAATAGAACCATTTGCCACAGACGGCAATGGTACAATCAAGAGCGGTTCTATAGCATACATCTTTTCAAACGATATGAAGAGTAAGAAGAAGCTTGACAAAAATACCCTCAGAGTAAGAAATATTGCGCGCCAAAGATTTGGAAGTTTCCCTTGGGCTGGAAGGTGGCTTCACTCCAAGAGTGGCAATATAGATGTGGCTACTGCAATTAAAAACCTTCAGCGCGCAGGTGTTATCCACGGATATGC
>PJET01000030.1 GCA_002825515.1 Candidatus Thorarchaeota archaeon MP11T_1
ACAAATGCTCGAAGAGCTGCTTCTTCGTATGCATTGATCTCTTCAGCTGAGAAAGTAGCTCCTTTTTGTTCACACTCTTCGAAGTTTGAGCATCCTTCGCATGTTACTTTTTCATCAACTAACATTAGTTTTTCCTTTCTTGAGTTTTTGGAGAAGCCGTCCATACCAAGAGTCTAATAGCATCAGGACATATGATACTACTATCAGACTCATCAATCCTAATGCTAAATAGAATCCGTCTGTCATTGTTCTTCCTCGAAATTTATCTGGAATCCCACCTTACCATCTTCATAAGTTGCTAACCAAAAGCCCGTCACATGATAACCTACCGGCGGGGTAAATACCTTATTTGTTTCTTTTTGTAGCATCTTGGATACAGCCTCAGGATTTGGTCCGTCAGCCATCAACCGGACATACTTATCATTCACTCGCTTAAAGCACTTTTCACACCACAAATGAGCAGTATGTACTATAGCATCCACCCTAAATGTCATGGGGTGCGGGGTGTATATGTTTCCTCTACAGGAAGCACATTCAGTATTCTTCTTTCCTGTATATTTCATCAGTCCAGCCTCACGTACGCTGGGGCAATTTTGGTTTGCCCAGCTAAAGCCTGTTTAGCTTTATGTGTAGCAGCCTCTATCGCCTTAAGAAACATTTCTCCAGGATCGGAAACAATAGATAAGCATACACATGGCTTAGATGTCCTAGCCTTACGTATCCAACCTTTGGCCTTGGGATGTTTTAATGTTCCACCTCCCCAATCAACCAGTGGTTCATTACAATCTGGGCATCTTGGGATAGATAACGCTCCTATATACCACTCTGTTGGTTCTTTACGGTTCCCAGCGCGACAAGGATAATCTTGTGTACTGGTTATAACATAAACATTAATTACTGGAGGAAGGCCAAATTTTTCATGATAAATGACAATATGGTCTCCCTCATGGACGGGGAAAGCAGCCTGAAACTTATGATGTTTCTGTCTATAAATTGGAGACAAACGTTCTCCGTCTGGTCCACAAATTATCATAGACCAAACTTCACTTGTGAATGTCATTGTTTGTTCCCATAAAACAACAGCTTTTGTTGCTGAATCCGAAGCTAAAACGTATTTTATGGGTAAATTCGGATTCAATCTCCAATAAGGAATATCGTTACTAAGACTCGTTGGTGTCATTATAGTTCCTTCTATCGAACTTTCTACATGCCTCTTTGGAATCACGCTTATGTTTGTTCCCGTGATGCCCAGGTTTACAATGAACCAGCATAAAGAGGGCAAGAGGACTTCTTCCTTTTATATCTTCCAATCGCTTTTTCTTTATCCTTCTTTTCCTCTTTTTCATAGTAAAACCTCCGCACCACGGGTAACAGGTTACTTCAAGAAGAAATCAGTCTCCTCGAACAGATCAGCCAACCCATGATCATCAGTAGATTCTTGTGCTGGCTTAGGATTACCGAGACCAAGCTTATCAATAAGAGTCTGGACTCCTCCTGTTCGTATCATGTCCTCTTGTTGTCGATCCATAGCAGCAGACAATTCTGGATCATTCCAGATATTGATCATTTCTCTTGCTGCGGCTCCCATAATGAAAGCTTCAGAAAAATAATAAGTTATAACATCGGCGCACTCTTGGAATGTGGCATTGTTGTCATGACAATCTCTGAGTGCCTTGAAGCTTAGCCCAGTTATTGAATGAACTGTATCCGGGCCAACCTCTATAGATACTGCGTCTGGATCAGCTGCGTATTCCTCTATCCACTTACCCAATTTTTGTGGGGTGATCAGATAGGTCTCAAATGGTTTGATAGAGAACCCAGAAGCAGCACCGAAGCGCAATGCTGTCACAATCAGTGCAGACATCGCAAACATCTGCTGCTTACTGGGCAACGCATTGAAGTTGATCTCCAGCATGAAATTGAGCACCACCTTGCGGGAGAACGAGATGATCTGATCAATCGGATAACGACCATCGAATACAGCCTTGTACTTATTCATCTGATCTTCCACAATAGTGATGAGATGCATGCCGATAACGTCCTTGCCCTCGTACAATTCGTACTTTTCTCTGGGTTCTGTCCAGTCCTCGTCGCTACGCGGGATCAGCTTTGCCATCAACTCGGCCAGTTCGTCTCTGATATCCATTGTTTTTCCTTTCTGGTGTATAAAACAATATGATTGTCTTACCAGTTTTTCCTTCGAATACAGTTATTTTATTTCTTGTGAGTTTCTTCAGGTATTCGAGTATTATGCTCTCGTCTACCACCCTATGACCATTAACATATAAGGTCTCCAAACGACCTCTCTTGTTATAAATAGCAATTGAAATATCTTCTGCAAAGAGATTCCTCTTCCATTGCAAGAAGCTGCCTTTATCATTGTAACAAACTTCTGTTAAGATAACATTACTCAGTAATTCGTGATCAGCTCCTACCAAGGAAGGAACACACTTTTCATTTGCTGTTGGTATTAATTTGCTTTCTTCTACTATTCTTAATTCTAACATAAATTCTATCAATTAGAAATAGCACGATCTGCCATCTCCAACGCTCCTTCTTTAGTACTAGCAACACACAAAAACTGTGAGCGATGACAGAATACAGCGGATTCTATTCCGCTGATCTCTACGAGATCTTCGTCTCTTTTACCAGCCCAATCAGCTGGGAATAATGGAGGTGAAGGGCCTCCTATCTTATCTGGAACGGTTTGAGCTACCCATGACTGTGATCTCTCGTCTGGAAAAACAATTACTTCTGCCTGGGGAGCATTCAAAACAACTTGTTCTTGCCAAGGAGCATAAAAAGGCATGACTATGACAGACGAATCCTTTTGTTGCTCCACAAGTTTACCCACACCTTCTTGATCTAACAACCATGCCTGAGTTCTCCTGATCTCTCTAGAGATTAGTCCTTGTGCCAAATTGACCGCACCCATAAATGCATCATAATAGACCTGGGCGATGTCTGCTGGTTGCATCCATCTAGTGTGACGTGCAGATGGTCTGAATGAGGCAATAATCTTGGACAAATCATACAAAGCAAATCCATTTATTGCTTTCGCAGTTTCCAAACCATTGTCCTGCGCGTCCACCGTTGCGAAGAGAGACGAATCTAGTTTCTCCCACACCTCCAGAGACGGAAACAGTATATCCTTGTGATGTAATGCAACCAAACCACAGGCCGCATAAGGCACACCGGATGCTCTACAGAAATTAAAGTCTGCCTGATGATGATCAAAATCAGTGGGTGGATCATACTTCATACCAACGTCAACTCGAATCTTGGCACTTTCCAGCTTAGCCTTGTCTCTAGTTCTTATCACGATTGCATCTGGGTATAAACGTAGCAATAAAGCAACCGCGCATACATCATCCGCATGGAAAGTGCCATCATGCGTACCAATTATCATTTTACTTGTCCACGAGGCAGCCCACATACACAGTGCGTGCCTCTTTGTTCTTCTTCCTATCCTCAAACAGAGATAGCATGACTCTGTTGCCCTCTAGGTCTGTAGCTGTAGCATTCAACACGAGTTCAATGCCTTCTCCGACAGGAGGTGCACCACGCATGCGTTCAAAATTGTCTGTTGTGAAGCATGCAATGGTATAAATGCCATTCAAAATAGACACATGGCACATGGCACCTTCAGTTTTGGACTGTTTGAGGAAGTCGATCAGCTGGGTCCACGTAGTGAGGGATGACTGAATGCCAGGATTCTCCTTTATTGCAAAGCCAGAGGTATGTATTTCAAACCTCTTACGCTCAGACCCTTTTTGGGCAACAAAACGGATCTTTGTCGGCATAGTAATAGGAGATTCACGCATCCCCGCTGATCTTATCAGATTCTCCAAAGACTGCAAAGCCTCTTCTGGAATCATAAGGTCATCCATATTTATCTCCTTATTGTGTTCCAATCGAGGTACATTCCAACACCACCTGTGGATCTAGCCAGCTGATTCAGCCCTGGATTTTCTCCCTGGCATGTGAAACTATGCAGTCGTATGCCTTGGAGATCAGCTGAAGTAGATTGTATCTGATCGTCACCATCAGAAACTATAACGATCTCAGGTCGGTGTAAAGGATTTTCCTCCATCAGTTCACGGATTCTGGTAGAGACCACATTCAAAGCTTGATCTATCTGTGTGCCTCCGTCTGGACGCCGCCCAAGTATAGCTTCTTGCAAAGCTCTCTTGGCGGTTTCCTTGTTATGGATGTGATACTCAGGATGAACCTCGTGGGTAAACCACCTGAACCACATCTCTGCGTCACCACGGGCCACAGCCTTTACTCTGTTGTACAGCGCGCCCAAAGCAAATTTGAATCGATCCTCCCAGGACATCGATCCAGAGCTATCCACTACCATATAGATAAGCTGCTTTTTCTCTGTACGAATAATATGCTCACGCACAGGGGTTTGCTGTGTAACATGCTTATAAAGTCTGAAAGACTCAGGCAATGCCCACTCAGATGAATGCATCTTCTGCATTTCATCCATGGAAATCATTGGTCGGTATCTTACTTCATCTCCTTCCGGATCAACAGTCGCTTCATTCAGTCTGTAAACACGAAGCGCGCTGATTTTATCGAGATGCCTAGAAATCTTCACAATCTCGCTCATGTTGCAGGACATGAAGTCCGCAAACTGACCAGGATTCTCATCTGGATCTTCTTCGTAATCCATAAGCTCTCGATCTTCTGTATCCAGATTCCTAAACAACTGTATGCCCTTGTTCATTGACTCGGAATTCATATTCTGGCTTTCCTCCATAGCTTTCAGTATCCCTACTGACTTCTCTAGAGGAGTCTTGCCAGGGGCATAATTGACATGCAAATCTTGAAGAAAATCTCTCAAGCGAGACATGAAGGACATTTCCCTCGTGGTTATGCCGTTTGCTTGCTTCTGAGCCCAATCACGATTTTCTCCTAGCTGAGCTGCTTGTTTCATCATAGACTTCATGGCAGTAGCTCTGATTTGAGATTGTAGTTGATCTGGCTCTTTGAACTTACCTCCTGACGCGAGATTAGCCATATCTTTCACAATGGAATAATAGGGCTTATTCTTGAGTTCAAATTTGCTAGCCAACATGTCTATCTCTTCCTTGTTAGGAGAGATATAATTATCGGCTGGCTCTGTTGCGTCCACGCCCAAATTATTTCTAAACATAGACATTTAGACCCTCACATTCCGCTCCGCGGCTTCCTCCAGTTTGTTGGCCAGAGCAGTCAGGGCTTCCACCAGATTATCCCTGGTACCAACCACAGATTCAGGAACCCTTTCTCGCATGAGTGCAGTGATCTCCATCTTGACTCGTTTCTTCAGCTGAAGCAGAGGAATGGGAGTTTGCTTGATACTATTCGATTCTGCTTCCAGTTCTCTATAAGCATCAAGATGCTTGTCAATCAGTTCGCTGGCAGCCGCACGATCCGCTGCGTCTCTCAGGTCCTGAGCCATCGAGCCGGTCAGATCGTCACACCCAGGAAGATACTGAATAGCCATGATATCATCCACCATGACTTTGTTGCGACCTTTTATTGCGGCAGAGGCTCTCAGCATCCTAAGGCACAGCACTGCAGTCCTAGGAGAAATGTTTATTCCCTTAGTTGCAGCATTACCAACGAGCGACGCCAGTGTATCCAGAACAGAACGCGGAATTTCCAGATCCTTTGCATGCTCCTGATATTCCCTCAGCTCACGCAGACTCATCTTTGGAATGCTAGCTCTGTGAGTAACAACAGAGAACAACTCCGAGAAATCATCCATCTCGTACTTTTCCCATTCTACTCGCAGCTGCAGAAACCTTTCGATCAGAGCTTGAGCAGAAGGACCCATGCCTGCTACCTCATGAGGCTCACGGTTCGTGGCAGCTATAATAGAGAAAGTGCGCATAGGGAATTTCTGCCAACCGCTGTTGTATTGTCCGGAAGTTAGGACATATTTCAGGGCCATAAGAACATTGACCGGCGCATCGAAAATCTCTTCGAAGACAGCGATGTCCCAATCCAAGAATGATCTTTCCAGATAATACTCAATCCTCTTATCTTTGGGATCATTGAGCTTGTTGAGATTGATGCCACCCCAGAGTTTATCCTCAGTCATGCCTTCTCCAAACATGACTACACCAGAAGAAACCCCGTCGATCATCTGGGCAATGTCATCAGCCACTTCAGACTTAGCGTGCCCGCCCGGGCCGAATAGAATAACGTTCATTTTAGCGACCAAAGCCAAAGAAACTACTTCCATGATCTTCTCGGCTTTGACATATCTGGTGTCCAGCATGTTTCCCATTACGGGAAGGATTGCTCTCATTTAATCATTCCTTTCAGTTTGTCCGTTGGGAGCGGGACGTTACTTTTATCCCTTTGGGTTCACGTCCCGCCCTGGTGTTAATCTACAATCTTTCTAATACATTTTAATCGTCATAAATAATAGTTTAATAAAGGTGCCGATTAAACGGCTTTTTGGGGAAAAGCCCTATTGTTGGGCTGGGTGTGGGATATTTTACTTTACTGTCTATCGTAAAGTGCCAACGCATGGTGCAGAGTCTAACTCACGCTCACCACAAACCAGCAAAAT
>PJET01000221.1 GCA_002825515.1 Candidatus Thorarchaeota archaeon MP11T_1
AAGTGCCTCAGCAATATCTACAGCTTGCGTTGGTCCTGCACCACCAAATGGCACTAGGATATAATTCCTAGGATCTTTTCCTCGCTCCACAGTGACTTCGCGAATAGCTTGAACCATGTTCGCTGTTGATATTTTGATGATTCCTAGAGCAGTTTCTTCCACTGATAAACCAAGGGTTGATGATAGTCTTGAAACAGATTCATGTGCTCTGTTCACATCTAGATTCAGCTTGCCACCTAAGAAATAATCTGGATTCAGTCGACCAAGAATCAGGTTTGCGTCAGTAACAGTTGCATCCACACCTCCTTTTCCATAAGCTGCAGGGCCTGGTGAGGCGCCAGCACTTTGAGGACCAACATGGAGGACTCCGACGTTGTCTAACCATGCAACACTCCCACCCCCTGCTCCGATCGTCTTTACATCAACTGATGGTATACGAAGAGGCAATCCACCTATTTCATTATCAGGTCTTACAACAACACTGCCAGATATTGCACTTATATCACAGCTAGTGCCACCCATATCGAGAGTAATCGCGCTTGAGACCTTCCATTGCTTGGCGATCTCCCACCCTCCAATGGCACCTCCAGCTAGACCTGATATAGCAAGACCAATCGTTCTTCCCTTAGCTCGAGATGCTAGCATGGTGCCTCCGTTTGACTGCATGACAGCTAATCTGCTATTGGGACAGATTGTTGCTATCGAAGCGTCTAATCTTTGGAGATATCCAACTACTAGGGGTCCCAAATATGCTTCCAGCACAGTTGTAGACGTTCGTTCAAATTCTCTAAATTCTGGAATGATGTCTGATGATGCTACAGTATAGGACTCTGGGAATGCTCGGAGAGACTGGAGAAGTGCTCGCTCGTGACTATTATTTCGAAATGAAAATAGTAAAGAAATTGCTATTGAATCAGGTTCTCTTTCGATTGCTTTAGTAACTACATTCTCAACTGTCCTGTCGCTCAGTTCTGTAATTACATTGCCATCGGAATCAAGTCGTTCCTCTACTCCGATTCTATTCTCTCTGCTAACCAATGGATTCGCTCTGGTGGCGTGTAGGTCATAAATGTCTTCTCGATTCTGTCTGCCAATTTCAAGCACATCTTCGAGTCCCTTTGTGGTAAGAAGTACGACATTGGCACCTTTTCTCTCTAACATGGCATTGGTTGCAACAGTTGTGCCATGTACAACAAGATGCACATCTCTAGGATCGATTTGATGTGTTTCAAGGATTTCAATAACTCCCTTAATGACTGCAATGTCCTGACTTTCTGGAGTGGATGGAACTTTGTGTATATACTGCTCATTTGTTTCTGTAGATACTAGTATCAGATCAGTGAAGGTGCCACCTACATCAACTCCGATTATTATCATCTTGAACATTGCTTGAAGCTCCGAACCAGACTATGAACACTTGAGATTACTGTCTACTCCTGAATGCTTATATCATCGAGAATGAGCATTGATTTGGTAAAACCAATGAGAGCAGCCACCACTTCTTCGAAATTACTGATAATTTTGCTAGTTGTGTCATTCCTGTCAATTCCTTCTACTCATATCATTACGGTGCAACCAGTTTCGGAGTCAATTCCCGCAGCAGATAAACCACTAAGCATTATCCTAATGGTTGGTGATGGAATGGGCTTCAATCACGTAGAGCTGGCACGGCTTGTTGAAGTAGGAGAATTTGGATCCCTGAATATGCATGACTCAGATTGGAATGCATCTGCCACAACTTACGCAGCAAATGCTGCTGTAACCGATTCAGCTGCTGCTGGTACTGCAATAGCTACAGGAACAAAGACGAATACTGGGTATCTTGGAATGGACCCGTCGCAGACACCGCTAGAAACAATATTGGAGTTTGCACAAACACAGAACAAGTCCACAGGGGTAGTTTCTACCTGTCGCATCATAGATGCCACTCCAGCAAGCTTCATGGTGCACACGAACAGTCGATACAACTATGCTGATATTGCACAACAGATTGTAGAGTCTGATGTCGATGTACTCCTTGGAGGAGGTTTAGACTACTTCGATGGCACCCAGATCTCCACAATGATTTCAAACGGTTATTCTGTTGTTTACAATCGAACCGAACTTGCAAGCATAACTTCAGGACAAGTTTTTGGGGTTTTTGCTGGTTATCATATGGATTATGAATATGATCGTGATTACTCAGTACAGCCTTCCATTGCTGAGATGACAAACAAATCAATTGAATTGCTCTCTCAGGACTCTGATGGCTTTTTCTTGCTGGTTGAGGGTGGCAGAATTGATCTAGCTGCTCATGATGAAGATCAAGTCAGGAATGCTCTTGACACAATAGCATTTGACAAAGCTGTAGATGTTGCTCTGGACTATGTCAAAGACCATAACAACACCATTCTGATAGTCACAGCAGACCATGAAACTGAAGGATTAGTTGTTATGAGTCATAATCTAAACTCGGAACTACCTGGAGATCTCTTATCAGAGGAAGATAAGCGAACCCTCCGTGCAGAGCGTGCGAATAATGTCACAGTGGATTGGACAGCCACATACCATACTAATTGGCATGTTCCTATCTTTGCCTTTGGCGATGCCTTCTCTGAATTGGATGAGGATCTGTTGATTGATAACACTGAAATCTTCTCTCTGATGAAGGACTTCTATCTAGGGAATTCCCTAAATGAAACCATTCTCCCTTCAACGACTACTACTACAGACACAACCACAACAACCGACACGACCAGCACAACAACTACTACAGGTAGTACTGAAACCACAACCGATACTGCTACAACAACTGACACAGAAACCAATACTAGCCCAACTGATACACCCGGGTTTCAATTAGACTCTCCACTCTTGCTAGCAATATCTGTAGGATTAGCTATCATCATCATAGTGGCTCTGGTACTTATCAAGCGTCGGTAAATGACAAGAATCATTTGCACACACTTGACTAAGTTCATAAGTGCAGTAAACTGGACCCATGTGTTAGGTGAATATTTTGGCACAAGCGGAATATACATCGGTTATTCTCCGTTTTGGAGAGATTGGCATAAAATCTAATCAGACACGACGCCGCATGACAAAACTCCTAATCGATCATATAGAATCCGCATTACATCAAAATGACATCCAATTCGAAAAGGTACACTCAATATATGGGAGAATCTATATCAAAACTCAAAATGCGATTAAAGCTGCTGAAGTCGCAGCGAAAGTTTTTGGAATAGTATCAACGTCTCCTATTGTCGAAACCTCTGCAGAAATGGATAAGATTCTTGATATTGGAGAAAAGCTGACACTAGCTGAATTTAAGAAAGGTCTCTCGTTTGCTGTTGATGCAAGACGGATTGGTGAGCATCCATTCACTAGTCAAGATATTAGACAACAACTCGGTGAGAGGATTCTTGAAGGAATTCCGGAACTTGAGCTTACTGTCAATCTCACAGACCCTGACCAATCAATCTATGTTGAAGTCCGTCAAGATAAGGCTCATATTTTCACCCAGACAATAAAAGGTGTGGGGGGTATGCCAACTGGCACTCAGGGCAAAGTAGTTTGTACCATTTCAACAGGCCTTGACTCACCAATTGCTGCGTACAAAGTTATGAAAAGAGGATGTATACCAGTCTTTCTGCACCTTGATAACACACCATATGCTGATGAACAGTGTTCTGATATTGCGGTAAAACAAGCCCAATTATTGGCTAAATACATCCATGGATATGAGGTTAAGATGTATATCGTGCCTCATGCTCCTGACATTGAAGAAGCTCAGAAACATGCTCCAGAGAAAATGACCTGTTTATTCTGCAAACGAAACATGCTACGAATTGCTCGAGAGATTGCCATTCGAGAGAATGCAGACGCCATAGTTACTGGTGAGATTATTGGAGAGCAAGCCTCCCAGACAACTGCGAACCTTCGTGTGATTGAACAAGCCGTGACTGACTTTCCAATTCTTCGTCCCAATGCTGGAGATGACAAGGTTGACATCGAGCGTGTTGCCCGACAAATTGGAACTTACGAGTTTGCCAGTGAAGGTGCATCCTGTTGTACTCTGAATCCAAAATACCCATCAGTCCAAGCAGACCCAGATAAAGTTGCATCATGCGAAGAGCCTATGGATCTCAGTATTTTGAATGAAGAGCTCAAAAATGCACGTGTTCTAATATTACGAGAGGGCAAATAAGAAGTCGCTCTATAATCGCCCTTATTCCCTGAAAACCGTTAAGAAATCCCAATATTTGAGCTTTGAACACTGGATGAATTATTTCCGATAATACAAAGTTCTTAAAGAAACTCGGTCTTGAAAACGGTGTATAATAGCTGCAATTAGCAGTTAGAGGTGTAAAAAGGTCGTGCCGCGATCAAGAAAAGAACGTATCATCCCAGTAGCCCCAATCGACCGTCTCATCAGAAAAGCTGGAGCCGGACGCGTGAGTGATAAAGGTGCTGAAAAACTTGCACAGATTTTAGAAGAGGTTGGAGAAACTCTTGCGCGAAGAGCTTTTGAAATAACCGAACATACTGGAAGGAAAACAATAACAGACAAGGACATCGAATTAGCATATAAACAGTGGAATCGATAACTCTAATTCGAGGTATAAGTTTTCAAGGCGGCATAAAGGTATAATTTTGTCCAATCACATGCTTGGGTGATTAGCTATGCCAAAGAGAGTTGAAACTGTAAAAGACATGACAGTACTTCTCTCAATCCACGATATTTCTCCATCATACGAAGATGATATTGTCAAAACTTATGATCGCCTTGCAGACCTAGATATTACCAATCTAACATTGTTAGTTACACCTTTCTATGGTTTAAAGAAATCCAACAAAATATCTGAAGATAGCATATTCACGAAATTCCTCAAATCACTTGACCTGGAGCTGGCTATGCATGGATACTCCCATTTTTCAAAATCCGGTTCATTGCAAGAATTTGATGGATTAGTCCATACAAAGGTAGTTTCTCGTATCAGAGATGGAGTTTCAATACTGAAGAAAGGATTCGGGGTGAAACCAAGTGGTTTCGTTCCGCCCTCATGGGAATCACAATCTAAGGTTGTCAAAGCAGTTAAAGAACTTGGTCTTGATTTCTGTGTAAATGGGAACAGTATTCATCGTTTTTCAGATGACACTATCTTCGCCACAGCAGAGAGAATTGTCAGTGAGGGAAAGAGGATCCTAAATATCGAAACATCATTGATCGAGATTGAACTTGGGGGTTCTCTTCAGATTGGTATTCATCCTCTAGATCATCGAACTAACAAACTCTTTGAAGTCTTGGAGGACCTTAAAGGCCGTCTGGGATATAATTTCATGGGGTACAATGATTATCTATCTTCTATTGCCTAAGTCATGTATCTTTCGAAAAAACGACAAAGTTTCTCTCGTGCGGAATTTAATCCCTCCAGAACAACTTCTTATAGTTTAGAGTTCAACTGGACAAATGCTTGGAGTCCATACCTGAGAGAATGCAGACGTGCATTTAGTTTTGGACTATTGGTCGACAGCATAAGAGGAGGATGTCCTGGTGAGGAAACATAATCTCATAGGCATACTAATTGTAGCAATATTTCTATTCCCCATGATAAATTTGTCATCTGATTATAGCCCTACGGCAACAATTCAAAACCCCTACCAACCATATACGGATGATTCGACACTACTCGCAAATAGTGTCGATCGTACTACTGGTGTTGGACCTGCTCTTTCAGTGACGCTTAGCGGGCAGGTCTCCAATGTTGGTCAAGGCACTCTCTCCTTCGATTACTCCTCCTCTGGAATCACTTCTGTTTCTTTGACAGATGGATGGACTGGCTCTGACCTCCAAGCACAAATCGACTCTCTGACATGGACTGTAGATGATGCTCTTCAGAATGGAGACTTGAATGATTATCACACTGAGAAGTACATTATAACCGGTGATGTCGCTGCTAATGCTGAAAATGTACTGGTTCCAGACGGTTGGACTCTTTTCAAAAATGTACAAGACGATGCTACTGGCAACAACCCACATCCTAATCACGGAGCGTATGAGCTGTTTAGCCACTCAGCTGGATATGGTTCAACATGGGGCGTCCGATTCGATGCAGATTGGGGGACTGGATTCCAGCATAATCCTAATGATGAAGTCTATTTTGGTCAAATGGTTTCGCTACCATGGAGGCAAGTCTACTCAGCTGAAATCACCTTCAGATACTATGTTTATTCCTCCTCTAATTTGTTTGATCAGGTTCATCTATTTGTTAGACTCGCAGGTTATACAACCAAGTTTCACGTGTTCGAGTCCGGTGATACAACTGATACTTGGCTGACAGCCACCACTACCATTCAAGCTTCTTCAATGTCTGACCTTTCTACTCGAGTAGCTGAGTTCGATATTGGTCTTGCATCAGACTTGTCTGGAACAACGAACGCATATTTTGCCCGAGTAAACGTCGATGAGATACAAGTTGAATTCACTGTTCGACCGTTCCCAGAACAGATTGACCTGAAAGCCAATGGCACTCTTGTCTGGGGATCGACATCACATAGTGTCTATCCATATGTTCC
>PJET01000092.1 GCA_002825515.1 Candidatus Thorarchaeota archaeon MP11T_1
GGGATTGTTTGACTTATAAACCTCATTTATCAGAAACATAGAGGTTCTAGCCTTTGTAAAGAGAATCGAAAAATAAGAAATAGGCAGGGATTCCAACCCTGCCAGTAGATTCTAACCTAGATACTTTGGTACTGAATAGCATTCCCCAAATTCTTCACGGAGTTTCTTGATGAAATCACGAACTTTATCAACACCAAACTGATCAAGCATCTCAAATGGACCCATTGGCCAGCTTGCACCAAGTTTCATAGCCATGTTGATATCTTCAACCGACGCAATGCCGTCATCAACAAGAAGCATAGCCTCTCGTATGGCGGGAATGTTGATACGTTCTACAATCCAATTCCCATCTGCACCTTTTGGAGGTTCGAGTACATCTTCCTCCGCACCGTATGAATAGAAGCCCTTCTTCGACTTCATTCCAATATGTCCGGCATCAACTAGGTTCTTGAGGGTTTCTGGAGGTTTGAAGCAATCTCCGATTTCTCGATAGAGTGTCGACATGGCATTGAATGCAATGTCCAGACCAACAAAATCACCAAGTGTAAAGGGTCCTGCTGGAGCCTTACCAATGCTGACCATTGCTGTGTCAATCTCCTCCTTTGTTGCTTCGCCGCGTTCAAGCATCAGAAGTGCTTCACGCATTGCGGGCATGAGAAGTCGATTAACAATGAAACCCGGACTATTCTTCGCGATCACTGTTGTCTTGCCTTGAGTTTTGCCTACTTCCTTGCAAGTAGCTATCGTTTCATCACCTGTTTTTTCACCCACGACAATCTCAAGGAGCTTCATCGCTGGGACAGGCGAGAAATAGTGCATACCGATGAATTTGTCAGGTCTCTTTGTAGCTCCTGCCAGTTCATCAATACTTAGTGATGATGTGTTTGTTGCCAGAATTGCATGTTCTGGTGCAACAGCATCAATCTTGGCAAAGACTTCTTTCTTGACCTCCATGTTCTCAAAGATTGCCTCAATGACCAGATCCGCGTCTTTGACAGCTTCCTCAGTATTAATTGTGGCGTTTAGTCTACTCATCAGACCTTCAGCATCACTCATAGAGATCTTCCCTTTGTCAATACCAGTCATTACATCTGAACGTATACGCTCCATACCTGCATCAATGAACTCTTGTTTGATGTCAACCATAGTCACATCGAAGCCATTCCATGCAGAAACATATGCAATACCAGCACCCATTAACCCAGCGCCTATGACTGCAATTTTTTTGACCATTCGCATGACCTCCTACATAGCACCCATCATGACAGCGAGGATTAGATTGGCAAGAGGATCACTCTCGTGAGCATTGCCAATTACTTCAAGACTTCCATCCTTCATTGTGTCCTTGAATGGAATCTCACCAGTGAAGATGCCTAGCAATGTTTCTGCGTTAGATTTGTAGATCACATCAGGACTTGGATACACACCTTCAAACAAATCGATTTTGTCCTTTGTGACAACCATATACTGCGATCCTTCTTCGGTGTGAACCTGAAGAATCTTCCCATGATAAGGACCAACCCACTCCGCTAGTTGTTTTTTGAGGTCATCCTTAGTATTGCATTGTGTCTGCAGGAATTTGAAAAATTCTTGTAGTTGTGACATTCTTCTATTCCTCCTTTGCGATCCAGTCATCCACAGCTTCGTGCATCACAGCATCCACTGTAGTTGCCCAGAAGTTTCCTTTCTTCTCCTTCACCTTGTCCAGAAATGCATCATACTTATCGCCATCCATTAAGACAACAACTCTGCCCTTTCGATCATTAATGAAGGATTGGTGAATCATCTTCTTTGTATTCCAGTACTCGTGTTGGATATCGCCTTCCTTTAGTCGTGGATAGAAGGGCCATGCGCCTGTTGGATGGGACCTATAGGATTTTCCTCCGGATTTCCACTTCTTCACTTTATCCCCTTCAGCCTCCTTGAAACCAGGACGGAAAGGCCATTGTGGAACATAACGGAATCCTTTCTCACCATCTACTACACCACCAGTCCAGCGACCAGTATATACACGTCCACCTTTGTTGTCACAGAACTGTTCCATCACAACTTCGATGAATCCTTCAAGAGTAAGGCCTGCTTCTTCAGCTAATTCTTTCATGTTATCTAGAGTTTTTCCTTCAAAATTGACTTCCATGTCATTTACCCTCCTTTCTGAATGCTCGCCTTGTGTATGGTTTACCCCAACGCTCCTCATACATGAGCCCTTCAAGTGGAGCTCTGCTAGGACCTAGTGCTCTTGGGGATATGCGTTTGCCAATACAAAACGCAGTTAATGGTTCCCAGATTGGCGGTATGCCAAGTCTGTCTCTGATTAGTTCTGCGTGTCGAGGATCTGAACAGACAAGAGCTTCATATCCACATCCATATCCAAGTTCTGTAGCAGTCAACCACATATTTTGGATGGCCATACCGCAGACTACTGATCCGAACAGCGAATTTGGATATAGATACCCTGCATCATGCCAAGCTTCACTTGCACAAACAATAATCACAGTGTCGCTCTTCTCAGGATATCTGAATAATTCACCATCCCTAAGTCTGGCGTAGACAGCAGCTCTGTAGGGATCACTGATGAACCAGTTTCTTCCACTTGTAAGTTCAAATGGAGCTCCTCCAAAGGCTGTTTGGGCCATTTCCTGTGCTATATCTGCAAGGAAGACTTTGGTATCTTGATCATCTCGAATAACAACAAAACGCATCATCAACATGTTCTCTGGACTCGGAGCATGTCGCGCCGCTTCCAGTATCAACTCGATATCTTCATCGGGGATTTTCTCACCAGTAAATTCTCGGATGGAGCGTCTCTCTCGAATCCATTTGAGTGATTCAAGCTCTTTCGCAACTCTCACTTCATCCTCAGCTTTACCAGCTGCTTTACTCTCTGCATCTGAAGCCATTTATACACCTCAACATGATTGTTGGACGGCCCCGTTAATTATCAGCTAGCATAAATGTATTCCGAGAGGGCTTCGAATGTCCAAAGATGAGCTGTATTAGTTTCATTTTGTAAGATTATAACAATACAGACCCAAACCATATCCCTAAACAGCTCTGTATCATACTCTGAGTTATGACCTAGTATTGGCTGCAATATACAAGCTGACATATGAAGTAGTCATAGTTAGTTTCTCTGAACGTACATTGCTCCTCCCGGCGTATGTGCGTTCATTTCTTTATGAACCGGGAGCTGAAATGCTCCCTCCCATCTGTTATAGTCTACTTAAGGATTGTATCCAAATCAAGGGCATCGCCAACAATATTCTCAACAATCGAAAGCTTCTCTTTATTGTCAGCTGTAACAGTACCAATTAAATCATCCACGATGTGTCCAGTAGTGTATGTGTCGTGAGCAGTCATCATAATTGGAACGCCTAGTTCACGTGCGCGAGAAATAGTACCGATATCTGGACCCATTCCACCTGTGAGGATTAGCAGGTTGGTGTCTGTTTCAAGTGCTGCTAGGCATATGTCCGACCTATCTCCGCTTGTGATAACAGCCTTATCACGCACACGTCTGAACCATTTGAGTGCATTCTCTGGTGCCATACTCCCAACCATAAATTGGTCGATTAGGAGATCCATCTTATCTGTGCCAGTTACTATTTCGCCATTGAGTGCTCTCTGAATTTCTCGAACGGTGGGACTGAATAACTCTCGATTCAGGTAGATGATGCCAACGAGATTAATTTCCCTATTTTCAAGGAATGGGCTAATTTGATCACGCACTGTTTTCTTAAGCATTGGAGGCACCATATTTAGGACAATACTCACTTTCTCGACTCCCTGTTGTTTGAAGAGTTCCACATGTAGGAGTATATCATCAATGGCGATGATATCTGGAAAGTTCACGAGGCAGACCACTGATCCATTGAGTTCCTTTGCTAATTGTGGTGTTGACAGGTCAACATGCATGAGATGCCATGATGCCTTTGTTCCTTCTATAATGACGTAATCTAATCCCTCAGAAATCTTAGAATAGCAATCTTTGATACTGTTCATCAGTTCATCATGACCAATGCGTAGAAGTTCATCGTAGCTGGATTTCGTCCTAACAATAGGGCAGATAGTTGAGAGGTTGTGTTCCATTCCGAGAAGCTTTTTCATAATAGCTGCGTCTTCATCCACATCTTCAGAAGCAGTACTATACTCATAGCTCTTGGTTCCAGCTGGTTTAAAGTATCCAACTGATTTCCCTTTCTTCTTTAGCTTAGCCGCTAGGGCTATTGCAACCATGGTCTTTCCTGTAAGTGTGTCTCCACTAATTATAATATTCTCTGCCATTACATTATCCTCCTATTGTTATTTTGACATCAACAGCCAAAACACCTTTCCCCGTTTCATAAACAAAGGCAGGATTGATATCAAGCTCTACAATCTCCTCAAAATCTGTGACTAGTTGACTTATCCTGAGAATAGTATCCTCAATCGCTGTGATATCACTTGGTGCTTCGCCTCTCACGCCTTTGAGGATCGATCCAATTCTGGTTTCCATGACTAATGCTTGAGCATTACTGCGAGTCATAGGTGCAAGGCGGAATGAGATATCTTTTAGATAGTTGACAAAGATGCCACCTGCTCCGAACATCAAGAGGGGTCCAAACTGCACATCTCTAGAACAACCTATAATGAGTTCTTTCCCTTTCTCAGCCATTTCTTGAACATCGACACCATATATCATTGCATTGGGCATGTGATTCTTCGCATTGTTTAGTATTTGAAGGAACGCTTCTTCTACTTCTTCGGGTGTTTCCAAACCGATACGGATTCCCCCTATGTCACTCTTGTGAACAATATCAGGGCTAGCAATCTTTAGAACAACTGGATATCCAAGTTCATCTGCAAGTAGTTTCGCCTCTTCTGAACTTGTCGCTAGTCTGATTCTTGCAACAGGGATTCCATATGCTTCGGAGATTGCATGCGCTTCGCTTCCAAGCAATACGCGACGATTGTCTTTACGGACACGTTTTATGATTTCGGAAGTCTTCCTCTTATCAACTTTGAATGCGGGAATTGATTCTTCTTTCAAACGGTCCCGGTTCACTGTGTAATGATATAACTCAGCAATTGCGTGAACTGCACGCTCTGGAAAGTCAAAAACTGGGATTTTACCTTCAGTTAGTACAATCCGAGGATATACCATGGAGTTTCCCCCCATGAAAACAGCAATCAAAGGTTTATTCGGATACTTCTTATGAGACTCCACTAATATCTGTGCAGTCTCAGTTACCCTTGTCATTGCTTGGGGTGTTAATAGAACTAGAACCGAATCGACATTCTCATCACGCAAGGACGCTTCAACACAGAGTGCATAGTCTTCTGGCTGTGCGGTTCCAAGTGCGTCAATAGGGTTGTATACTGAAGCAGCTGGAGGAAGGTTCTCTTTCAAATATTCAATCGTATAAGAGGAAAGTTGGGCAATCTCCAATCCACTGGCCTCACAGGCATCAGTTGTAAGAATTCCAGGACCTCCAGCATTTGTTACTATTGCCACACGGTTCCCTGAGGGGAGATTCATGTCATCATAAACTGAAGCAACATCGAAGAGAGATGCCATGTTGTCTGCACGCTGAACTCCACACTGCTTGAATGCCACATCATAAGCAGTATCACTGCCAGCCAATGATCCAGTGTGAGATGATGCAGCCCTTGCACCAGCACTACTCACACCAGACTTTACTACAAATATTGGTTTAGTCGGAACAACCTTTCTACATGCCTCCATGAATTTACGGCCATCAACAACCGATTCTATGTAAAGAAGGATAAATGTAGAATCATCATCTCTACCAAAAGCCTCAACGAAGTCAGCCTCATTGAGATGTGCCTTGTTCCCCAAGCTCACGAACTTTGAGAATCCTATCTTTTCCATAAGACTCCAATCTAGAATACCTGTCATTAGCGCACCAGATTGAGACGCGAATGCAATCGTACCTTTTCCTGGTGTTCCTGCAGAGAATGAGCCATTATATGGTACGCTTGTGTTGATAATTCCTAGACAATTGGGTCCCTGTATGACCATTTCATACTTGTCTGCAAGCTCAGCAAGTTTCTTCTCTGCTTCCTGACCTTCATGACCGATTTCCTTGAATCCAGCAGTTATGATAACAAGTGCCTTCACACCCTTTTGACCACATTCTTCCACTGTTGAAAGCACATACTTGGCTGGTATGACAATGATTGCTACATCCACATCATTTGCAATCTCAGAAACAGAACGACGGACCTTCAGTCCCAGGATTTCACCACCCCGGGGATTCACTGGGTATATTCGTCCCTTATAACCACTCTCAATCAGATTTCGAAGGACATCATTTCCAAGCTTTCCCTTCGTTGCAGACGCGCCAATAACAGCAATTGAACGCGGGTTGAATAATGCATCAATACCTTTCTGACGGTCCACTCTTCTGCACGACCTGGTATTAGTCCGATTTGGTCGTCAAAAAGACTGGAGGTTATAAGATATCGCTTATAGGATTGTGTCTGAATTCCAATCATTCAGATTTTGATTATCGACCTAGTATTACTTACAATCATATTCACG
>PJET01000031.1 GCA_002825515.1 Candidatus Thorarchaeota archaeon MP11T_1
AAGGATTGGAGCCTTTACTCGAAAACATCGAGAAGGTTAAAGGCCTGCTCTTACCTACAGGAGAATAAAGAAAATGATAACCAAAGGAGGTGATAGCATGAAACTGAAAACCATCCTACCACTGCTAGTTATATTTGCTCTCGCAATCCCCCTAAAGCCAACGAATTTGAAAGCAGATAGGGAATCCTATAAAGAGCACGTATTCGATGAGTTGAGGAAAGATATAGACAAGAGTCCATATTACTCCAGAAGAGAAAAAGCCGACATGAAAGTCAAACTATACGAGAAGATGTATGGAAAAGACGACTTCGAGATACCCCTTATTGCATGGTTGGGCATCATTCTGGCTATAATTGGGTGCAAGATTGCGATTAAATTAGGGAAACAAAAATGAAAGTGCCATTCGGGAAATTTAAAGGGTTAGACATAGAGGAAGTACCCTCTAGATACCTCCTCTATCTGACGGAACAGGACTGGTTTAACGACAAGTTTGTGCAACTGTCGAATGAAGTGGTGAAAGAGTTGGAGTGGAGAGATAAATGGGACAAGCACATTTAACCATCACTATCCTTATCCCGCAATTTTATCCCCAGTGCTTTTTCGTAACTCTCAATCTTAGAATTAGGAATTTTTGCATTTTCACACAGATCAGCCATAATAAGATTACCCAACATCAACCGTGCATTTATCATCTCTAATGTTCTGTTTAACTTCTCCCGAAACTCCTTCTGTTCCTTTGCTCTACGTGCAAGATTTTCCATGCAAACCTCGCATTGCTCCTTTGTTACGAACTTCTTCTCCATGCGGTGAGCATCCCAGAGCCTTGTGATACCAAAAGTTAACAGAACTGACACTCCAACTGCCATTCCAACTGCTGTCGCAATGTCCATCTTCCCGAGCCCTATGATCTAGGCCGTGCTACAGCCCGAGTAACTTCATAGAGCCCAGTAGCAGCCGCACCTTGAACAAGTCCATACAAACTATAATCTACGATGTTTACTATAGTCCAAGGAAGCCCCTGATATGGAATAGCTAGTATCCCAAGCCCAAGTCCTGCCAAAAGGGCGATAAGAGACTTCCACCTATCCTGAACAGCGGGAGCAAATTTGAAAGCAATACTTAGGAATAGCATCAAGATGACAGGCAACGCATATTTACCAAAAGTTACTTCGTCCATTACCCACCTCCTTTACTCTGGAACCTCAGGCAGTTTCTCGGAAGGACGCTTGAAGTGCTCCATTTTCACTGTAGCCCAATTAGCATCGATCACCGACTCATCCACCCCTGCCGTCTGTAGATACTGCAACACTAGCCCTATCATTGAAAACCCTAAACTTATTGCCATTTCCACTGCTTCATCTCCCATAGTTGTACTCCTTTACATTGGGTACACCCCGAGTTGGTTCAAAAACATTATGAGTTCACTTTCGAGGTTGGGTGGGACTTGCCCGTCTAGCTCCACAACAGGTATAAGAGATTGAATAGTCTTGTCCAACCCTACTAGAGCCACTCTCTTCTGCCTGAGATACTCTTTTTGTCCTTCAGTGAGATCAGGTCTCACCACAGACACCATATACTTGTCGTACTCGGCTTTGTAGACGTTCATGGCGTAGGTCATCTTCTTCTTAGCTGACCAAGTAGTGAAGGGCTGCTCCTTTGCCTGTTGAAACGCAGCACACCCAACCACAAAAATAAGAATCAATAACAGCGAAACCCTTTTTCTCAACATACCTCTCACCTCCTTCTGATTGTCCTCGAATCATGCACCTGATAGTGTAAGTGCAAACCCTGCCCTGTATCGTGAAAGATGCAAACTTTCTTATCAAGGCGAGTAGGGTCGTAAATCCACCTATCATTCATCTTTCTCTCTATCTCATTCCCTAAACTCAATATATGACACCCCTCATCGATGCCCCTTAGAGGGATGACTTCGTGGACGCTAGAAGGAGGTCCATCTGGAATGCGATACAAACTCGTTATCCGCCCAATGTAATCAGGGAACTCTATGGCCCGATCCATCATCAAATTAATCATATCTCTGTGGATAAACTTGAGATTGTATAAATCTATCAACCACATAAATCACCTCTTCTGTAAGAGTTTCCTCAAAAAGGGTTGCCAAACACATCTCTCATATATGTAAAAGCACAAACAATACCAGAGATTGCCCCTCCTACATTCACCCCATCTGCACCATATATGCATAGGGTGGAGTCTGTGCTGAAGCCAACTTTTCATCACAAAACCCGACAGTGTTAAGCTGTAGCTGGATCGTAAATCCATCTATAGAATTCCTCTCCATAACCCTTAAAACCCCCCGGCAGTTCAGTATAGCCCTGAAAACACCACAGTCCTCCTTGATCAAAATCTTCTGCTAGGGTAAAGTATTGGGCTTTGGTTGTTTCGACGACGTTGGCGTTCCCAGCCGAAGGGAACACTCCTGTTGTCCCATCAGGTTTCCTGTAATTTATTTTTAAGACATCTGGAGCACCTAAGGTCACATTCAGATTGGCTTTGATTTCAACATCCACTTGACCAACATATATTTTCCCCATCCCTACTTCTCCCTAATTTAACCGAGAATCCCCTTCTAATGTTACTGAACTCTCACTATCTCCGTCAATATCTGTTTCAACTAAACTGTCCTGAATAAGAGACATAGTTAATTCAGTGTCTCCAAGAAGTTGCTCAATAATCCTCCTAACTGTCAAGCTTACATACTCTGTCAAAATCATCCCGTCTAGAGGACCGACAGCTTGAAGAATATTAGACCTCATTATAACATGTTCACGTATTCTGGCAGAGTCTACTACTGTCAGCGGGAGAAAATGAGAGAACAAATAGACTGAGGCAAGATCGGCGATAACTGACCGATCTAACCCCGTAGCATTCACTTGAGCAAGCAGAACTGAAGCCTGTTCCTTTACAGCTAAAGCCTCTTTTATAGAAAAATTCAACGCCCCTATAACCACAGAGACAGCTTCACTCACCCTTGCTGCATCAAAAACATCCTTATGTAACTGTTTGATAACCAACGATACCAGTTCTTTTATTCTCTTCCTGTCTGAAACATTCCCATAAAGTACCCCAGGTTCAACACGAAGTACGTTTATTGTCTCTTTAATAGCTGCCAGATCAACAACCGAAACATTCAACTGAGAGTACAGTAATTCGACAACCTCTTTCACCGAAACGAGATCCAAAGCAGAGATATGCAACCTATCTATTAACGCCGTGACACTCTCTCTGACAGTCAAGGTATCGAGGGTCTGGATAGCAACCGTTGTAGTTATATTGATAAACTCTGATATGCTGAGAGTGTCTGACTCGGAAACATTGAATTGGCGTAGCAGAATATCTATGTATTCAGAGATAACCGCCCTATCAAGAGCCGATGAATAATTAATGAGGGTCATCTGGATCAGTTCTTTGACTGATGCCTTGTCTATGGCTTGCGCCTGCAGGAATAGAGCGGCGGCTACATTGACATAGACATACTCAGCTAAGGTCAGCTTGTCGGCTGCTGGGGAAAGATGCAATCTATCAATAATGAGGGTGACAAGTTCGGTTACAGTTAAATCATCTGAAGGAGAAAGCTGGAGTTGTTTGAGTAGCATGGCGACTTTATCGGTCACAGTTAACTTGTCAGTCGCAATTACATACCCAGCCTTTAACAGCAGCATTTGGATAGTTTCTTTGATTATGCTGGCATCGAATACAGGCCTCTTCAGAGCTGGAATAAGGAGATTGATATACTCACTCACCTCTGTCATATCCGTGACATCGATATGGAGTACATTGAGGAGCATCGTGACAGCTTCAATTATCCCAGCCTCATCCGCCACCGTAATATGCAATTTATCTATCAGAGTGGTAACGGCTTCTTGGATAGTTGCACTGTCGGCCACCAATCTCTTTAGCTCTGGGATTCTATCAGCTAGAGTTTCGGCCATCCCAAGAGAGTCAGAAACCCGTATGCCAAGAACAGGAAGCAGAACGGAAATATTTTCCAGAATATTAGCCTTATCTGAAACATCCATGGTAAATTCAGGAATAGCGGAGAGAAATACCGTAACTGCTTCCTTTATAGTCGCCGCATCATATACATCAATCAGATTCCCAAATGTTATAGACCATAAATCAGCAGAAATTGTGTACGTCCCCACCGCCTTAATGACATTAACTAATTCTTTGATAGTGGAGGCGTCTTGAACTTGGCGAAGCAGAGTCGGTATTCGTTTAACTAACTCTTCGTTACTGGCGAGCTTGTCGGCTACATTGATGAAGAGTTCAGCAACGGCGGAAGGAGATGCTTCGACATACTCTTTAACCGTCGCCTTATCCGAGACATTAATGTGGAGTGTTGTTATGATAACGGATAAGGCTTCTGCAACTCTGTAAGCGTCGCTGACATTGATGTTGAGCTTATCAACCAAGAGCGACACCACATCTTCAATCGTACCCTTATCGCTCACCAACCGCTTCAATTCAGGGAGAAGGTCAGATGTGGTATCAACAACCCCAAAAGAATCAGTTACATTTAGAGATAGGATAGGGGTAAAGGCAAGGCGATCTAAATACTCTTCAACATTCAATTTGTCGGAAGCATCGATGAAAAGGATAGAAAGAAATGGGGAGACACTTTGGTACTCTTTTACCCGAGCACTATCGACGACGTTCAGATAATAGACAGGAACTCGCTCACTATCACTCTCAGCAGCCTTGAACTTGTCGCTGACATTGATATTCAGTTGTCTAATTCTAATAGACATGAGAGTGCTACCTTAATTCGTCTGGACGTTCACCCCTGAATCTCCCTCAATTACTACCCTATTCTTTCCAAGAATACTGAGAAGTGCCCGCTGAAAATCCTCAGCGACTCCAAGTCTAGTTATCAAATCAACGGCAAGTTGGGCAGTTTGGATTCTATTCAGTCCAAATCTATGCATCAATTTTTGGTCACACTTAGGGCATCGAATTGTAAACTCAATATACACCCTGTCGCCTTCACTTCCAACATTGTAGTAATGTTTGTCTGTCATTTGTATTGCTCCTCTTCTCCATGAGCAGGATACTGAATCCCATTCATGTCAATGTGCTTGCAGAAAACACTGGTATCACAGAGAAAGGGGTATCGCTTGCGGTGCAAATTAGGGTAACCTGCTTTCTTCAGATACCCACCTGCCATAACTTTGTCGTACCATGGCAAGTCTTCTGTACCTCTAAATTTCCCGATAACTTTCCCCGTCTCTGGATCTATTTTCTGATAGCTTGGTGTTTCAAATATCTTCTTAATCCTATGGCCTGGTCTAGGTTCGTAGTGCTCTACATCTTCACTCATAATCTTCAGCAAGTCAACTTTGATCATGTGGCACCCTAGACCCATCCCATCACACCAGACTTCCTCACCTATTTTAAACTTGTTGTAGAATGTGGTTCCTCTCCCTCTATAAACAAGAGGTTCGGCTGGATAGGATTTAGTAAAATAAAGACCTCCCCAAATAGGAACTTTATCTTCTATAACCCTCCAATTCCATTTGATGAGAACATCAGGAGGAAGGAGAACATCGTGATCGACGAAAAACAACCACTCATAGCCATCCCTAATAGCCTTGTCAGCTATTATGTTTCTTGCATCTGCTACTGGAAACCCCAGAGGATGATACGTCGGCAGACCCCAAGCATACATTCCCTGAGACCAATTTGTGGGGGTTATGAGACCTTGTTGAGACCAATGCCATTCCGATCTGATAACCCCAGTCATCGGAATTCCGAACATGATCCGTCTCGTCAATGGTTCTAGTGTTACAGGATGAGGTTCTCCTAGCAAAGGATTGCCTGAATTGTCTACGCTAATCTTAGGTGTCTTTGGATTTTTCATCTCTAAAAATCCTCTCTATCCAATCATCTGGTAATGCAGAGATCGGTCCGTGTAGAGATTGACATCCGGGTACGGAGGTGGACATAGCAGGCCACTCGAATATATTCCCACAAGTCCTGCAAATATACTTGACAAATTTCAACCTGTACCCTTTAACTACTTTAACATCTCCATATTGAACTACACAGGGTTCGTATCCTGGAGGACACTTCTCATAATAAGGATTAGCATCTGAAATCTTTATCTCATATTTCATCTCCGAATCAGTCAACCCATAATAATCGTTGTATTTTACATCACACATCTTTTTTCACCTCTTCTACCTTCTCCAGCACAACCTCTAGGTCCCCGTCAGAAGCATAGGTGGGAAACTTCTTATCAATGTGCCAAGGTTTAGGTTTGTAAATCTCCCACAAAGGAAATCGTGGGTCAAAATACTGCCACGTATATTCATTTGCGGGGTTGCAGTGAGTTGGATCTTGGACGAATCTGTGATTGCACCCGTATGGCATAGATATTGCCAACTGCCCACCAACTCTAGCAATTCTCCACACCTCATTCATCCAATCAATGACAAACCATGGTTTGATATGCTCAAAAACATGGCTTGCGACTATAGTTATACAGCACCCATCGGGGAGGGTCCATGGAAATATCTCCAT
>PJET01000222.1 GCA_002825515.1 Candidatus Thorarchaeota archaeon MP11T_1
GTAGACTAATGGTTGCACATAGATCCAATTTTCAGAAGCAGTATGATCTGGCTGAGCGTGTTGTTCCTGCTGGTGTTGATACCGAGCCACTCTCAAATGAAGATGCGGCAGACTTCATTGTTGAAGCAACCTTGGCTTCCTTGGGCTTAGGAAGTCATCAGGATATTCGAACTTACTTGGGACGCCTTCCTGCTCGAAAACTCTGGAATGGTAAGCGGACATACGTTGAGGCATTCCTAGACGAAAAGGTAGCTGAGGGTACTCTCGAAACCGTAATCATTGATGGTGTGAAAGACCATCACTATATCCTTCAGAAGAACCTTAACAGATTGGATAATTTGAAAATTGATTCTAGTGAAAAACCTGTCAAGATTCTCACACCGTTTGACAATATCCTTCGTGAGAGACACTTCCCTGAGCAATTGTGGAACTTCGACTATACAATCGAGTGTTATGTCCCACCTCCAAAACGTGTCTACGGATACTTCGTTCTTCCAATCCTAGACGGAAATGATTTGGCTGGAAGAATGGATGTCAAGGTACACAGGAAAGAGGGAGTAATGGAAATCAAATCACTATTCTTGGAAAAGAAACAATTACAATCTCCAGAGGGGCTAGAACGATTTAGGAAGGGTGTTTCAGACTTTGCTGATTTTCATTCTTGTGAAAGAATTGATATTGGATCTGTGCGTCCTCGAAAATTGACTAAACAAGTACGTTCTTTATTTGATTGACTTCACTCAGGTCTATCCACTAAGTGTGGCTAGCTCGAGAAGTTCGGGTGATTTTCTCTCATTCATACTTCTAAACAGACTTGTTGAGGTTCCCCTCTTCTTGAGCTCACGTTCGATTTTGCTCATACAGACAGTGATGTTCATGATGGCATTCTTCATCGTGACAATACTGAGTCGCAACTCATCTTCTGTGCACGATGACACTTCTCGTGGTATGCAGCATTTGAAGGAGAGTTTCCTCTCCACTTTTTCACTCTCGTCCATTTGACACAACACTTCTGGATATCCTATATCCAATGAGAAATACCTATTTTTAGGCTATTTAGGCTTTCTTTTCAAAATGCAACACTTGTAACCAAAATCGCTAATTTTAGACACATCTTGAAGTTACCCTTATAAGTATTGGTTACATTATTATAACCTTGTAACCAAATTTGGTTATAGTGCTAGAAAATGAAAGATGACACGTTCATTTTGCTTGTCCTGCTTCTAGGCTGATTTCCATTGTTTATCAAGAAAATCGGAAGCGTGTTTTCCGTAGATGGTTTTTTTATCACAAGCTCTCTTTGACTCTAGAACATTAACCTTATTTTGTGCCACGCTTTGAGTTTCTAGTAGTCACGATAAACGGGAGGGCTTGTGAACTACCCACCAACGCCCATGTGCTTAGGAGAACCAAACGATGCGAGACCAAGATGATGGCAGCAAGATAATGAAAGCGGTCTTAATTGGAGATGGTGCAGTAGGGAAGACAAGTATACGACGCAATTATCTGGGAGAGGATTTTATAGAGGGTCATCTCGCAACAATTGGAGTCGACCTCGCTACTAAGCGCGTTCTGTTCGAACAGGATATTGTGAAATTCATTATTTGGGATCTGGCAGGCCAACCTACATTCGAAAAAGTAAGAGGTCACTATTATTCAGGGTGCAACGGAATCCTGCTTGTATATTCTGTGGTCGATCGAGAAACATTTGATAATGCATCGAAATGGCTTGTTGAGGCTTTCAAGAACATGGGTCCTCTACCGCCCACTGTAATCATCGGAAACAAGATTGACCTCAGAGCAAGTCTAGACAAGAAAAAATATGTCACACCAGAGGAAGGACAGCAGTTCACTAAATATTTTATAGAGAAGCTCGGTGTACCTGCAATATTCCGAGAAACTTCTGCAAAGACTGGTGAGAATATTCAAGATACTTTCCAACAACTTCTCAAGATGATGAACGAAGCCCATAAGGATAAAGAGAGCGAGCACTTTGTTGGATGAGTCATTATTGACTTTCCACAACGGTTATTAGGCAAATCCAACTATTAACTATTGTTAAAAAGTTTTTGAGAAGAGATAAAGAGATGAGTAATTCCCCAACACCAACACAAGGCAAGCAACGTATGTCAATGAAAATAGAGGGGATGCACTGTGCCTCTTGTGTAGCCACTATTGAGAAGTCACTCCTAAACGAAGATGGAGTGATATCAGCAACTGTCAGTCTTCTAGATGAGAAAGCAGTTATTGAGTATGACTCTTCAAGAGTTGACAGGACAAAACTTGAGAGAGCTGTTGATTCAACAGGCTATCGTGTTAAGAGGGCTGTAATGACCATGACTGTTGCAGATGCAGAATCCGAAGATGATTGGTCGAAGATTATAGATTCACTCTCAGCGCAACCTGGAGTCATAACCGTCAATTCCTATTCTGAGAAACAAAAATTGCTCATTGAATATGATGAGGATGTATTGACTTACAAGATAGTTAAGAGAATTCTTCGAGATGAGGGATTTGAACCAGCTGATGCTGAAGGACTAGAGGGTGATAGGGAGTCACTTGCAAGAGAGAAAGAACGTCGCTTCTATCTTGGGCTCTTCACATTCTCTCTGATACTTTCAATTCCAGTAGTTCTTATTCACTTTCATGCACTTGACAGTATAATTCCTATTGAAACGACAAGAATGCTGATCATGTTTGGACTTGCGACACCAGTACAGTTCATTGGTGGATATCCATTTTACAAGGCCGCTCTCAGGGCTGCTAGGCATCTTAAGACAAACATGGACACATTAGTCATGTTGGGTACAAGTGCAGCATATTTCTACTCAGTCATCACAACTTTTGTCTTGACTGGATATTCATCATTTTACGACACTGCGGTACTGTTGATTACGTTCATCCTGCTAGGTCGAACTCTGGAAGCTATCGCTAAGGGAAGAACCTCGAAGGCAATTAGAAGTCTGATGGATCTGCAAGCAAAGGTTGCAGTAGTCGTAAGGAATGGAGAGGAAATCACTCTGCCAATCGAGGATGTTGAAGTTGATGATATTGTACTAGTTCGCCCAGGCGATCGAGTTCCCGTGGATGGTACAGTTCTCGATGGGAAGTCCTCAGTTGATGAGTCGATGATTACTGGTGAACCTTTGCCAGTAGATAAGAAGATAGGTGACTCTGTTGTTGGAGGGACTGTGAACAAGCATGGCGTTTTACGAATCCGTGCCGAAAAAGTCGGACAGGATACAGTACTGTCACAGATTGTTCGCATGGTTGAGGAGGCACAAACGAACAAACCTCCAATCCAGAGAAAAGCTGATGCCATTGCAAGTGTGTTCACTCCAGTTGTCCTAATTCTATCAATAGCAACATACCTCTTCTGGACTTTAATCATGGCGACAGAGTGGACGCTTGCACTGAACTTCACTATTGCTGTGCTTGTAGCTGCATGTCCGTGCGCACTAGGTCTTGCTACTCCCACAGCTATCATGGTTGGAATTGGAAAAGGTGCTCAATATGGGATACTGATCAAAACTGGTGACGGACTTGAAACAATACCAGTTATTGATACAATCGTCTTCGACAAGACTGGAACCTTGACAATAGGCCGTCCTACAGTCACTGACATCCTCGTTATTGGTGAAATCTCTGAAGACAAAGCACTCGGATTGATAGCCGCAGTTGAGAAGAATAGCGAACATCCATTGGCTGAAGCTATAGTCTATGAAACCAAAGAAAGAGGAATCGAAATATCAACATCCAAAGATTTCAGTTACACAACTGGAAAAGGAGTAAGTGCTTCTATCAATGGCAAAATGATTCATGTTGGAAGTAATCAGTTCATGGTTGATAATGGAGTCGATTTCTCAAACTTGGAGAACCACGTCACAATGCTTCAACAACAGGGCAAGACAACAGTCTTTGCGGCTCAGGACAATAAACCTCTTGCTGTCATGGGAATTTCTGATAAGCTGAAAGCATCTTCTGTTCAGACTGTTGACACTCTGAAGAATTTCGGACTTGAGGTTTGGATGATCACTGGTGACCGTCTAGAGACTGCTAAATCAATTGCAAATACAGTTGGTATTGACAATGTTCTCGCAGAGGTTTTACCAAGCGACAAGGCTGAACAAGTGAAGATGCTGCAGAAGGAAGGTCGAATTGTGGCTATGGCAGGTGATGGAGTAAATGATGCAATTGCATTAGCTCAAGCCGATGTTGGTATTGCACTTGGTTCCGGAACAGATGTGTCAGTTGAATCGGGTGATATTGTCCTTGTGAAAGATGACCTTCTCGATGTTGTGACTGGAATTCAGCTTGGAAAAAGCACAATGACGAAAATCAAACAGGGCTTCTTCTGGGCACTCATCTACAATATCATTCTCCTACCCATAGCAGCTGGCCTGCTGTATCCTTCATTGAATCTTGTCCTAAGGCCAGAATTTGCAGGTCTGGCGATGGCGCTCTCCAGTGTGAGTGTTGTCACGAATGCCTTAAGCCTAAATCGGTTCAAACCTGAGAAACCTACAGTGTCAGAGATCACAATTCCTGAGGCAGCATATCAAGAAGGAAATGTGGCGATAGACCCAATCTGCAAAATGAAAGTGGAGATTGCGACTGCTGATCTCTTTAGCGATTACAAAGGCAAGAGGTACTATTTCTGCAATCAATACTGTAAGGATACTTTTGAAGCAAATCCTGAACAATATGAGGAAGCTGTAGCAAATGAGCTTGAGATTCCAGAGATTGCCATCGATCCAATCTGCAAGATGGATGTAGTCACAAAAACTGCAACTCTTTTCAGTGAATATGAAGGTAAGAAGTACTTTTTCTGCAATCCATACTGTAAAGAAACCTTTGAGAAAGAGCCAGAGAAATACAAAGACCAAGATTTCAGAGAGTAGAGCACCAAACCTTTAGAGACTGTCCTTAATAGATGGTTTTTCACACGGATTTTGTGGAGGTCATAGGTTGCTCACAAGAATTCAGAAGATGTACTTTGGAATGGCACGTCTAGGTCCTAGTATAATGCTTGATATGCTAGACTTGGCAAGCGCACTATTCTACTTCTCAATCCAAAATCTTCCTGCAATCTACACTGGATCGGCTATTGCCCTCAGTTATGTATCCATTATGTTTTCCGAGCTAGCATTTGGAAACCTGAGTGATAGAACTCCAACAAAGAGATGGGGGCGAAGGAAACCATACATTATGGTTGGAGCACCTCTTATGGCCATATCATACCTGTTCGTATTCAATCCGCATTTATTCCTCACAGAAGGCAATGTCATCGGACTCTTCCTCTATGCAACCTTAACAATGAGTCTGTTCAAAATCTTCTATGGAATGACTATAACTCCTTACCAGTCATGGATGCCTGAACTTACAGAACCTGAAGAACGTCCCGCAGTTTCATCATGGCAAAATGTTGGTAACTTCATCGGGTTCGTTGTTGGTACATTTGGAACTACTCTGCTCGCTATTGAAGCAACTGAATGGGGTCTCCCAAGTGGAATTCTCTATATGATTCTTGGTTTTATTGTGATTCAACTACTTGGATTCGTTCCTTCACTCAAAGGTTTGCACAAAGAAGGAAAATTCATTCCACAGCCATCAATCAGAAAAGATCTTAGTAGGGCATTGAAGAATAGAGATTTTGTTGGTTGGTTAGTAGCTCAAGGGCTTCTGTCAGTTGGAATCGCCCTGATTATTCGGAGTACATTTCCATACATCAATGACTATCTAGTATTTGGAGTCACAGAATTCATCATTTTTGGAGTTGAGCTTCTCTCAGTCGTCTTTGTATTCTTTGTAATATATCAATTCACAATTCGAAGAGTAGGAAAACGATTCACATTGCAGCTGAGTATGATGCTAGCTGTTGTATCTTTACCATTCACAATGTTAATCACAACATCTAGTGCAGCCTTTTTGTTGCTAGCTTTCACAGGTGCTGGAGTTGCGGGATATTATTTGCTACCCTACATAGTCTATGCAGATTTTACCCAAAGGGATGAGATAATAACTGGAGAAGGTCATGCAGGATTTTACACAAGTTTCCCTTCAATCCCAATTAATGGAATGCAAGCTATCTCAGCTTTCCTTTGGGGGGTCATCTTTGCATTACCAGAAGTAGTTCCTATCCCAGGCGCTCCATCAGAGCTTGTGACTCAGGGATACCTCTTTTGGGGACCAATTGCTTCAGTATTTCTGCTACTGTCGGTTTTGGTTCTTTTCAAAGTGAATATTGATCCAGATTTCGATGCTCTAAAGGTCCAATATTCTAATGAACAACCTGAAATAAAAACATAGAAAGATATCGTAAACTACTTCAATGAAAATTCAAATAGAAAATTGGGTTTGTGGGATAGAATGAGTGTAAATGAGAGGGTACTTGTAAGGTTTGCAGGTCCTGAAGACCTTGAATGGAGTGTTGTTGAAGACAATTATGTTACAGAGCAGGTCATACGTCATAAAATTGTTCAGAATGAGATTGTGATCGCTGAGCTTGATGGGCAATCC
>PJET01000223.1 GCA_002825515.1 Candidatus Thorarchaeota archaeon MP11T_1
GATGAATTTAATAAAAAGTTACATATTGTATGATATATTGATTTTTTAATTACATTTCAAGCCTTCTTTGCATAACACAATCTATTACACGGGGAATTCACAATATCAAAATCTATCTTCGTTTATTCAGGAATCATCGGCCCTATTATCTATGCATTGGTTCTCTTTACACTTGGAGCATTAGAACCGGGATACGACCCAATCCGTCAGTCAATGAGTGAATTGGGTGATGTAGATGCTCCATATGCCTTCATAATGAACACTCTTGGTTTTCCATTGTTGGGTGTGTTTTTGATTCTCTTTGCCATTGGAGTTCATCAAAACATCTCATCAGCTAAGGGATCATGGTTAGGCCCATCTATGATTTCTATTTCAGGTGCGTTTCTTATTCTGACTGGACTTTTTCCATGCGATGCCGGATGCATTGATACGACTGTTGTTGGTGGATTGCACAGCTTGTTCGCAACCCTAGCTGCTCTTGTGATGATTCCAGTTCCTCTTGCAATAGTTCCTCGAATCTATTTGAATCCTGCATGGCGTCGCTACATCTGGTTCAGTTGGATTGTGGTGATATTGACAGGTCTATTTTCAATTCTATACATGTTTCCAGAGCTTGAGGTGTATGCTGGTCTCCTCCAACGCTTGGCAATCGCAGCCCCTCTCGTTTGGATAGAGGCAACTGCATTCAAAATAGTAAAAGAGACCACAATATGAAAATAAAGGAATCTTCCCGAAAATATCACTAAATTGTTCTATACCTAACCACACTTGGACTATCTTTTATAGATTCTATTTGTTCCCAGGGGTTGTTTAGATATATTTGGTGATATTGGCTTTCAATCCGCCAAGTATGTATTGACACATTCTCAATGTTTAAGACAGCCAGATGAGGCATGAACCTGAAGAGAAAGATGATATCCGACAGTTCAAAATTTGATAGAATCAGGAGTCTGTTTAGTGGGAAAAAAGTTCTTGTTGCATTCAGTGGAGGCGTAGATAGCACTGTGCTCGCACACATCGCAAAAGAAACCGCTGTTGACACGAGACTGTTGACCATCGATAGTATTACATTTCCTCGGTCAGAATTGCATGCTGCTGAAGGCATAGCAAAAGAGCTTGGTATTGAACTAGAAATTATCCAAGTTGACGAACTCTCGAACAAAGAGTTGGTCAGGAACCCTGTTGACAGATGTTATCATTGTAAGAAAGAGTTGTCTTCGGTCTGGTTAAGAACCGCAGAAGAATTAGGCATGGATTTAGTTGTTGAAGGAACCAATGCAAGTGAAATGGAAGGACATCGTCCTGGTGCAAAAGCGCTTGAGGAATCGGGAGTGATTTCGCCCTTTAGAGATGCAGGAGTCACAAAAGAAGAAATTCGAGCTTATGCAAGAGAGGTGGGACTCTCAGTTGCGGACAGACCTTCTATGGCCTGTCTCTCAAGCAGATTTCCATATGGCACTGAAATCACTGAAGATCGTGTGAGAACAATAGATAGAGTGGAGAGAGAAATCAGAGAGACCTTTGGTATTGAGTGCGTTCGTGCAAGATTTCATGGTGACTTGGTTAGAGTTGAGGTTGCAAGGGAAGAGAGGAAGAAGTTACTTGATGAAAGCAAACTTGATGAGTTGCATGAGCTAGCCAAAAGGGCAGGATTCAAGTATGTTGCTCTTGATGCTTTTGGATACAGAACTGGTGCCATGAATGAAACTCTTGAAACCTAACTATTAATTTACTCTCAAATTTTGACAGAGAGAATCATTTACTCTAGCAAGTCTTCAATTGTTTGATGAGTTTCTCTGATCAAAAAGATTGTTTGGGATGCGACCAGGGTCTATACCCGCGAGAACAGAGAGAATCAACCTTGTCAAAGGTTGTGACATTAGTAAGAGTATCTTGTCTAACTCACGCTCTTTTTGATTTTCACTACTCACCATCCATCGACTCCAGTTCCTCTGCTTTTTTGATAGCAGTATCTGCGAGAATGAAAGCAAAGGGAGCAGTGAAAATTGAAACCATTAACAATGCGACACTTATACCTGATAACCAAGGTATCTCCCCAGATGCAACTAGGATTAGGAATATACCTAGAGTAGACACTGAAATTACAGCAAATACTGAGAACGCTAAGAAATTCCCCCTATTTGGAGATCGCATGAGAAACCAGCTGTCGGAGATGAGGAGGAGAACAGAGAGCCCAAGATTATAGTTCCGTGCAATCTTTACTAAATTGATCGCTGAACTCGCTGTTAACATCAAAGTGAGTATGAAGACGGTTATTGTCAAGACTGAAATGAATTGATTTTGTCCAAGCGTGAGCAATGTAAAAATGAAACTGAAAAGCACAAGCATAATTCCAAAACCAAATCCGAGCTGCATCTTGAACAGATGTATCTCTTCTTTTGGTGTCATAGAGATGGCTGCAGATAGGACACCATATCTATCAACTTGGCGTTCCTCTCTGACTTGATCAAGAAGAATTAGTGCCTTCTTGCCAAGGGCGGTTATTCTGTACTCACCATTTACGGTTTCTATTAGGCCTACTTCTGCGAGCTCTTTAAGATGATAATTGAAAGTACCACTCTCAAGAGCCGGATCAAGACCTAGAACGTGCATTAGCTGTGTATAGGAAGCACTCCCTTTTTTGGAAATAAGCTGAATAATCTCTCGTCTGGTGGAGTTTGAGAGAGCCTTCAACACACCTTCATGATATTCTCGTGACGACTTCAATAGTATCACATATAGTATCGGTTTGAGGTTATATAAGCCATTTTCACGAAATTTTTCGACAATAGCTCTGTCAGTCTGTTGAAGAATTTCGATATGTTTTGTGATGATTTTTATAAATGAAGGGGGTACTCAGCAGTGTGGCTTTGGTAGGTTTCCTTTGTAATGATTCTCCTATCTTTTTTACATCGAGCTCCCCGTCATCGTAAGCCCATACATCTCACAACTCCAAAAAGCAGAATCAGGCCTATTCTACTAAATTTTATTTGCTCTAATTAAGAACCAATATTTCTTCACTTGTATTTCTTCTATAAAGAAACCTACTTCATTGAGATATTTCTTGTAAATATCCTCATCCTGATCTGTGATGTTTGTACTATATCCAGTATCGAACTTCTCTTTGCCAGGAAGTGATATAGTTAAAATGATTAGGAATCCTTCTTTGTTCGTTTTGATTTTTGAATCCCAAATCCAAAACTCTCCTCTAGCTGATATTACTCTATGGACCTCTTTGATGACATCTCTTTTGTCATCATGATTCATGTACATTCCGCTGAAGAAAGATGCTCGGATTTCCAATATTGTCAGTAAGGAGAAATTAACAAATCTACTCGTTTTATTTTGAAAATACCAAAACAAATTTAGTTGTGTTTTGAAATAACAATATTTAGTTATTCTCTTATGGAGTTACAAAAAGTGAACAATAAACAGTCATTGATATTACTGGTGCATGCCATCATAATTTACTTTGTATGTTTTGCAGTGATGGGTGTCAGTATGGCGACACTACCAATTGATGACGCATTGCTAGTTCATGCCGCTGCGGCACCATTTGTTTCTGCAATATTTTCATATGTATACTATAGGAAGTTTAACTATTCTAGTCCACTCTTAACAGCAATAGTGATAGTAGCCACTGTAATCTTACTGGACTTCTTCCTTACTGCTACAATAATTCTGCAAGACTATGCTATGTTCTACAGTCCTATTGGGACTTGGATTCCATTCGCTTTAATCTTCACTGCTGCATTGATTGTTGGTATCTATATGAGTAGGAACACATAGAATCTCACTTGGAGAGAATATCCTAGATTGTAATGATAGACATGATGCAAAATGGGAGAGTGCTCAGCAGTTTCAGTAACGGGAAAAATCCCTGTTCACCCGATCCTGTCAGCCTCTATTGCTTATCCATCTAGAAAATATGATCATTCATGGTTTCACGAGTGGCAGGGTAGTCATGTTTCAATATGATTCCTTGGAGTCTTAAAGGGGCATCTTTCCTTCCAATAATGTTGCACGTGAAAAGATTCGAGCAAAGTTGCCATACTGTGCGAGCTCCAAGTACTTGACTCTCTCAACAACATCTTCAATCAAAGCTCTCTCCCTAAGAGACAGTAACATCCTCTTAGCGCCTTCTCCAGCGGCATTTCCTATAGGAATTACCTTCTTTATGTCAACTGGAGGTAGAAGTCCGATAGTCAGAGCACTTTTTGGATTGATGTAAGTACCAAATGCGCCTGCTAGTAGAAGCAAATCAATATCTGTAGTTTCTACTCCTGCTGAATCCATTAGAATGCTTGCACCTGCGAGAATCGCTCCTTTGGCAAGTTGTACTTGTCTGACATCATTCTGGGTGAAGATTAATAATTGTTGAGAGTTGCTTTCACCAGGTTTCGTGATAGTGAATGCCTTTTCTCCTTCGATATCTATCACTCTGCCTGATTCTAGCATCTTTCCGTTCGATGTAATGATCCCTGATGTTTTTAGCTCCGCAACGACATCCACAATACCTGAGCCACAAAGCCCTATTGGCGCTGTGTTACCAATGACCGAAAATTGAGGAGTTTTATTGGAATCAATAATCGACAGATGCTCTATTGCGCCGTCCTGTCCCCTCATACCATGTTTAATCGTTGCTCCTTCAAATGCACAACCAGCAGCAGCAGAACAACAGAATAATTCTCCACCTATTGAAAGGATTATCTCACCATTCGTACCAACATCAATTCCAAGCACAGTCTTATCAGTAGTATCCAGTCGTTGTGATAAGATGAAGGCAGCAGTGTCTCCTCCTACAAATCCTGCTATATTTGGAGGTATGTACACACTGGCATCCTTAATCGTAGTAAATCCCAGATCTTTTCCATTCTTGTTAAGAGCATTCTTGATTACTGGTTCATATGGAGCCATTCCTAAGGATTTAGTATCCAACCCAAGAAGCAGGTGGTGCATCGCAGGGTTTCCTACTATTACCAATCTACTAAGATTTTGGAGGGCTACTTTTCGCGATGCTGCCAGCTCAATGACGAGTTCTTCAATTCTACTCAATATAGTATCTTTGAGGGCATTGGCTCCGCCAGCCTCAACGACAGCGTATGTGATACGTGACATGACATCTTCGCCATACATGATTTGAGGATTCAAGCTTGCTGCATGACCAATTTGAGTGCCCGTTGCCATATCTAGAAGATATGCAACAATGGTAGTCGTTCCCAAGTCGATAGCAATACCTTTTTGGTTTTCAAGACCCCTATCAATATCCCACTTTGCTGAACTCAGAACACTGTCTACGAGAATTTTTGCTGAGCCTATAGTTTGACTAATCGCGACGTGTATATCTCTCTGAGTTCTGTGTTGACAAGCTAATCGTGTGCCTTTCTTGATGTCTGATTCGGGGATGTATGTGCGGTCAACCTCTGATGGCAGTGGACCCGGTTCCACTGAAACCAAGCACTTCCCGCAAGTACCACGCCCACCACACTCGGAGGGTAGATGCAAACCCAATCTTCTTGCAGCATCTAGAATTGTGGTTGTTTCACCTACATCGATTTTGAGTCCCGAGGGCTCAAAAGTCACGATCTTCGTAGCCATAGGGTTTCCCTACTCAACTAAATGTCGTGGACGTAATCATTTGGGCTCGGATAGAGCCTCATGAAACTGCAGGACAACATAGCATCAGATAAAGAAACTGCTGGAAAGGTGGTGCCAATGATTTGAAGCAATCGAAGTTTCTCCAATTGTGTTGGAACTTATTCACTCGTAAGGCTCAACCCGTCCCTCAGCGATCTCTCGCTTCAGCCACTCCTTGTAAGGTTCGAACTCAGGTGGTTTGAACTCAATCTTGTCCAAATCCTCAGCTATTGGATATTTACCATAGAGTCGGACAGCTTCCATGAAGGAGTGGACGTTTATTGGGGGCGTGTCCGCTGGAATCTGGATAAGGTTGAACAAAAGGTGACCATCCCTGCCTATGCCACCAATTATCCTCTTGACAAACTCTGCAATCTCATAGGGTGTTGAGTCTCTAATGAAACTAGCACTGCAGCTCGCCGCAACAGGGGGCCACTTGCCTCTAGCTTTATTCTCTTCAATAAATTCCTTTATCAATTCCATAGACCATAGTTCAGGTTGTCCCATCCCCATCATTAAGAAAGGCATGCCCATCATCTCTTCACCCATCTTTGACCAGCACCATTTCATAAGATTAGAGTCAAATTTCTCAGGGTTGTCCTCACAGTAGTCAGCAGTGGCTGCTGGAGTCGCCTTTATTCCCTTCTGTTTAGCCTGTTTTACTAGGTACTTGTTGTATGGAAAGATAAACTTCTCAAACATCTCCTTCGTAACATTGGGTATTACAGCCCATGCATCAGCACCAAAAAAGGTCTTAGCCCCTGTTTCATTCTTTAGCATCTCTAAATAGGGTATTAGAACCTCATCAATAGACCATTTATAGAGGCTATGAATGAAATCAGGATTTTTCCTAATATTTCTAATCACTCTGGGATATG
>PJET01000093.1 GCA_002825515.1 Candidatus Thorarchaeota archaeon MP11T_1
GAGGCTCTAGAGGTTCGTTCAATATTTCCTCCTCGTGGTGTGAATTCCATATCTGAAAACACCAAGGATGATGAGAGGAGGATGCTTGAAGAAATCAAGAAAGCTTCAACTCTCAAAGAGATACTGGATATTTGGAATCATTTTCATGAAAAATATGGAGGTTTAAACCTTGAAGGGATGAAATTCATCCTTGAACAAGAAATGATGACAGGAATTCTAGAGGATGCTGTAAGAGTTAGACTTGTGGAATTGAATCTGAAATCCTATGAAATAGATGGATTGGTCAGAAGCTTTTGGCGTCCCGAACATATAGTCATAGGGAACTTCAGTGTCTTCAATAGTATTGCTGATCATGTCTTGGTGGACCAACACTTTCCAGTTATTCCAATTCGGGACCTCAATGTGAGACCTCAGACTACAGTGCGTCTTGTGGACATAACCTGTGACTCCGATGGTGAGATTGCACAGTTCTATAGACCTAAGACAGACGATGTTTGGTTCACAACAGACAACAGACTCTTGACTTCAATTGAAGGAGAAATGGGCGAAGGTATCCCGGTTGGCAATTTAGAGAATATACCAGGTTCCTATTTTGTGCTTACGTTAACAGGCGCTTACCAGGATGCCATCGAGATGGACCATAATCTACTTGGAGACCTCCCAGACGTTGAGTTGTATCTACAAGATGATGGGAAATGGGCACTCTCTTGGGTGACAGGTGCTGAGTCAATTGAAGAACTCCTAAAGGATGTTGGATATGCGGATATCGATGTGGATGAGGATCCATACATGTGGGATTGAATGCTCATGAAAGATACAACCAAGAACAAGTTTGATGACATCTGCAACATACTCTCCGGAAAGAAGGTTCTCGTAGCCTTTAGTGGGGGTGTTGATAGCACTGTGCTTGCACACGTTGCCAAGAGATGTGCAGGAAGTGTCAGCCTTCTAACCATTGTGAGTCCGACTGTTCCTGAGAGTGAGCTTTTTGGTGCGCGAGCAGTTGCTGAGGAACTAGATCTTGAATTGAAGGAAGAGTCCTTCAGATGGCTTGAGGAAGGCGGTCTATCTGAGAATCTTGTAGATAGATGCTATACATGCAAAAGAGCTTTAGCAGATCGGTGGCTAGAACATGCAAAGAACTTTGGATTTGATATGGTCATTGAGGGCACGACTGCCACTGAAACTGAAGGGTACCGACCCGGACTTGCAGCTTTGAAGGAATCTGGAGTAGATTCTCCCTACCTCCAAGTAGGAGTTACAAAGACAGAGATTCGTGAATATGCACGTGAGAACAGCCTATCTAGTGCAGAAAAAGCATCAGGAGCTTGTCTTGCTACAAGATTTCCGTATGGAACTGAGATTACAAAAGAACGCTTGATTATGGTAGCAACAGTTGAAGATGCAGTACGAGATATTTTTGGGGTTGAATGTGTGCGAGCACGCTACCACGGAGACCTTGTACGAGTGGAAGTGGGGACTGACGAACTTTCCATGATGTTTAATCCAGAGAAACTTCAACAATTAGACATGGTCGCTAAGGATGCTGGGTTCACATACGTGACTCTTGATCTACAAGGGTATCGAACTGGTGCAATGGATGAGAGTTTGTCTACTTGATGCAGATCAGTTCTTCTTGAGGCGTTGATAGGAAGTCACATCCCTGACGTGTAATGAGAATGTCCTCCTCTAGACTGACCTGTCCATAGTGCTCAGTCGTTACGTAAAACTCCAGTGTGAATACATTTCCAACCTCAACAACTCCCATGGGACTCTCCCCATAACGCTCCCACTTAGGGCCGAGTAGAGTGCCACCATCATGAGCAAGGCGTCCAAGTTGATGACCTAGAGCATGCTGATATTCTTCATATCCTGCAGCCTTGACAAAGTCTCGAGCTATATTGTCCACTTCATATCCCACCGCTCCAGGTCTTATCCATTTGGCTGCTGCTTGAATACCATCTCGCACAGTTTCAAAGGCATGTTGCACTTCAGAAGGTACATCCTTCCTATCCCCAAAAAAGAACATTCTTTGAATGTCAGAACAATATCCATTGTACTTCACGCCAAAGTCGAAATGGAGAAGATGACCGTTCTTTGTCTTGTTGTCTATAGGGCCAGCATGTCCAAACTGCTTGTATGGACCAGCATCAACTGCTGGACAATGGTCAATATCCCAAGCGCTTGTGGCTCCATAATCATTCATACACTTATGGAAGAAGTCATAGATTTCAATCTCAGTCATTCCAACCTTGACAAATTTCTTTGCACGTTCAAAGATGTCCTCAGTTATTTCGACAGCTTTCTGTATCCTTGACACCTCTTCCGCAGTCTTTCTGCCTCGAAGTTTCTGAATATGGTACTCGGCGGACATAAGTCGGTTGGCAAATGGAGTGTTCTTCAGATAGTCCTGGAGCAGCAAGTGCATTCCAACACTAAGTCCATCTGCTGCAACATCATTTACACTATAATTAATCGCTATCTTCTTTGGATCTTTTCTTGATAGCTGTTTAACGAGCTCTTCACGGATACTTGTGGTATAGGGAATAACTGTATCATAGATTCCCTTCGCTTCTACACCATCTTTGTCGAAACTTCCCACAATAGCAATCTTCTCATCCTCAGTGAATATGAGTGCAGATTGCCAAGTTAGGGTTCCACCAAGTATTAGTTCAAGAACAGGGTCGGCCATCTGGGATGTTTCTCTAACCCACACAAGCCAGGCATCAATATCTTGTTCCTTGAGTATCTCACATGCCTGTTGTGCCTTGGATTTCTCTATTTCATACTGCACTTCAATCACCATGAGGTTGTATAACTGCTTTGAGAGAAACGTGTTTCTCCTGAGTTTCAAGGGCTTTCTGTGCATCATCTAGTGAGAACCTGTGTGTGACTAGATCCTCGAATGGGAACCTGTCGTAGTTATCAGCCACAGTCTTGATTCCACGATATACATGGAGGGTCCTTGAACCCCAAACTGTCTTTATGTCAAGGTGTTTCTTGTTCATCAAGTGTGTATTGATTTCGGTCGTTCCATGGTCTGTATACTGTCCACAAATCGTGTAACTTCCACCCTCCCTAACGAGCTCAATTCCTTCTGGGATTGCATGTGGGCTACCAGTTGCTTCATAGACAATGTCCGGACCATGACCTCCAGAAATCTCTTTGAGCTTGTCCCTTCGTTCTTCAAGAGTTGTTTCTTCTATATTGATGATATCTGTTACTCCAAATTTCTTGGCAATCTCAAGACGGTTCTTTGCTTTGTCTAGTACTGTCACTGTTGAGGCACCACTGACACTTGTAAGAACAGCAATCATGAGACCCACGGGACCAGCCCCCTGTATAGCAACATTCAGACCCCAAGTCATTGGACTCCGTAAAACAGTGTGCACAGCGGTTGGCATGGCACATCCAACAGCGCTAGCTCCGTCGAAACTAACATGCTCGGGTAGTTTGATAATGTGAGTACCTGGAGAGAGGTAAAGGTATTCACTGTAACCTCCGATCAGACGTGGGAACTTGGTCGAATCCATGGTTATTCCATAGACCTTTCGATTTGGACACTTAGTTGGAGCATCTGCAATCAGGCAATAATAGCAGGAAAAGCATGTGTCTGTAACATCATGGAAACCGACACGGTCCCCAACCTTGAGTTCATTGCCATCAAGATCTTTGATTGTCTTAGGACCGATTGCCTCTATTGTGCCTACTACCTCGTGTCCAAGAATCAAAGGATAAGGTACTCCTGCAAGTTTTCCGTGCCATAGGTGCACATCTGTACCACAAACACCGGCATTGGCAACTTTCATCAGAGCCGCTCCTGGTTGCAGTTCTGGAAGTTCATATTCCTCAATAATCAAGTCTTCATTTGGCTTTGGAACAACCGCAGCTCGACTAATTTTCGCCATGAGTTCACAATCCCGTTTCTAGTATCCGCAAATTGTGCAAACTCAGATTTAAACGAGTCCGAAAAGGCTGGTTGGATAATCAAACTTATAAGATTCAATTAACAATTGTTAGTTGTGAATTCCATGTCAGATATGGAGCCAACAGAGAGTCTAGATTGTGTGGGGTTATTCTGCCCGCAACCACTGTTCCAGACAAGAGAGGCAATTGATAGGCTAAAACCAGGCGAGATACTTGAGATGATAGCTGATGATCCAGCCGCAGAGGAGGATATCAAGCGTTTCGCAAAGAGGACTGGGAATATCCTACTGAGCTTCGAACGTCTTGAAGATGGCGTGCAGAGGTTTCTAATCAAAAAGAAGGAGGAATGATACTTGAGCAGTATTCTTTATGTGCAGACAAGTGACGACCCCGAACGTCAGTACTCACCATTCGTACTAGCGCAGAGCGCGAAGGCAATGGACATTGATGCAAAGGTCTACTTCTTGGGACAAGCATTACGGGTCCTGCAGCCGGGGGCTGCAGAGAAGATCAAGATAGGCAGTTTCCCGAGTCTCAAAGAGATAATGAAGAAGACGATTGAAATGGGTATTCCCATTTATGTTTGTGAGGCGTCAAAACAAATGCTAGGATGGGACAAGGTGGAGCTTGATCCCGACCTGAAAATTGTTGGAGCTGCAACACTCAATGACCTTGCCTTAGAAGCAGATGCGACTATGTGGTTCTAAACCAAGGTTGATGGAGAAATGAAGCAAGTCTATCTCGACTATCAGAGTGCAAAACCAGTTGATCCCAGAGTCGTTGAGGGGATGACAAAATACTATACTGAGGCTTTTGGAAATCCATCTGCTCTACATCAAGTTGGAGATATAGCAACCGATGCACTAGAAGAGAGTCGTAAAAGTATTGCCAAGTTCATCAACGCAGATGAGGACGAAATTATATTCACCTCGGGAGCTACAGAGGCCATCAATCTCGGAATAATGGGATACGCATTTCGAAACAAGAACAAAGGTAATCACATCATTATCTCAGAGATAGAACACATTTCTATACGCAACATAGCCAAGTATCTTGAAAGAGAAGGATTTGAAATCTCGAGAGTCCCTGTTGATAAATATGGCAAGGTAGATTTGCGAAAACTTGAACGTCGCATTACAGACAAGACAATTCTTGTTTCAGTAGCGATGGCAAGTAATGAAATTGGCACGATTCAACCAGTAGATGAGATTGGAAAACTAGCTGCCGAGAAAGGAATCGCATTCCATACTGATGCAGTTGCAGCTGAGGGTCTTCTTCCCATTGATGTGAGAAAAGACAACATCAATCTCATGGCACTCTCCTCTAACGATCTCTATGGACCTCGCGGTGTCGGTGTTCTATATATGCAGAAGAAGTTCAGAGTCAACCCCATGATTATAGGAGGAGGTCAGGAGAGAGGTTTGAGATCTGGCAGTGAGAATATTCCTGGAATTGTTGGGATTCGGCTTGCAACGGAAATAATGCAGAAAGAAATGAATTCTGAGGTAAAACGTTTCCAAGGTTATCGAGATAGAATGGTAAAACAGGTGTTGGAAGAGGTCCCAGACAGCCATCTCAATGGGCACCCGACACAACGTCTTGCATCTAATGCTCATTTCAGATTTGATGGAATTGAGGGTGAGTCAATCTTGCTCTCATTCAAAGATCTAGGCATCTCTGTATCCACGGGTTCCGCATGTACATCAAAGACGCTTGAGCCGTCGCATACTCTTATAGCAACAGGTCTCCTTCATGAGGAGGCACATGGCTCACTTCAACTTACAACAGGCAGATTCAACACAGATGAAGACATTGATATAGTACTTGAAGCGGTGCCAAAAGTGGTTTCACGACTTAGAGAATTATCTCCAATTTACAAATCCAAGGGTGAATGAAAATGAAATCAACAAAATATAGCGATAAGGTACTTGATCACTTCCGTAATCCTCGAAATGTGGGTACGCTTGAGGGAGATGATGTTGCAGTAGGAAAGGTTGGTAATCCGACCTGTGGAGATATCATGGAGGTCTATATTCGAATAGATGGTGATGTAATCACTGATGCAAAATTCAGGACCTTTGGTTGTGGTTCAGCCATTGCCACCACAAGTATGACAACTGAAATGGTAAAGGGCATGACACTTGATGATGCAATGAAACTCACTAGACAAGATGTAGCTGAGGAACTTGATGGTTTACCACCGATCAAGATGCATTGTTCAAACCTTGCAGCTGACGCTCTTCATGAGGCGATTATCAACTTTAGACGTGGAAGAGGAGAACATGTTGACGAAGTAGAGATGACATCGATTTCAGAACCCGGATGTGTTGTTGGACAGGATGAGTTCCTAAACAAAGGAGTATATCTTTCAATAGATGATCCTACAGAATTCAAGGACCAACGTACTTTGATTCTTCACTCTGGTGACGAATCTGTCGAAAGCGCAATCAAGTTAACTGAGCAGACAGACAGAGTTATCCTTCTATCTCCAGAGAAGACTGTCGTGACAACACCTGAACTACAGAAGCAACTTGAA
>PJET01000224.1 GCA_002825515.1 Candidatus Thorarchaeota archaeon MP11T_1
TAGTAATTGTAGTTCTTGTTTGTAAGACTGCGATGGAATTTCCAAAGAAAGACAGAGATTGAAGGTGTAACAAAGTAAATCATAACACCAATGACAAGTGAGAAAACATAGAGCCAAACAAAGTCAAAGAGTATGTTTCCTGGGAGAATTCGATATATACCTAGATTTGTGTCAAAAGGAAAAGCACCCATAAAAGTGAAAACAACTGTTACAGTTATTGTAATAATCACAAGTATCTGAATAGCTATCACGATCTTCCAAGAGATCTTGGGTTGATCCTCGTTATCTTTCAATGGAGACGCATCAATATTCAATGTTCTTGCCTTCTAATTGAATATGCACCAATTCCCTTGTGGAATTTATGCTCATCTTGTATATCTAAACCATATTATGAATTCATTATTTCAAGAGAGATGAAACAAGAAAAAAGAGGGGGTGAGAAGGGGGCCGTAGAGAACATGGAAGGAGGAGAGAAACTGCTTCTGAGAGAGAAAGGCCCCCTGGCCCACAGATAGTATTGTTTAGAATATATTTAAGCAAATGTCAGATTGCGAATACTCTTACTACAAATCCACTATGGAAATGAAGTCTAGAAGTCAAATATGAAGAATGGTATGAGATACAATTAGCTGTTCTCAAAATCTGAAAATTTCAATCCCAAGATAGTCAGAGGTTTATTGGATTCAACTGGATTCCATGAATAGTTGTTTTGTATGATCTCTTCTGTACTGGAATATAGCCAGAATGAGGATTAGATAGCCAAAAAGAACACCAAGAATATTATGCCATCCAATTACGATAACAGGTTGTGGATGGGGATATTGCCAGAACATCCAACCTGCAACGATACCACCAATACAGAATGAAATTACTGAACCTAGCGCGTATATCACACTTCTAGTCGACCCTTTCAGAGGGATGAGAAGTGCTATCAATACTACTACTGATAGTATTTGACCGATAAAATCAGCCATAGCTAATGAATAATACAGAATCGGTGATTCTAATTGCATAATTATCTACTGGGCACTAAAAATATCAAATTAAGCCGTAGCCTTTTAGTTATTTTAAGAAAGATTTCTCTATAGGATGAATTAAATCAGAACCACAATTGAGAGTAAAAGAAATTGAAAATAAATAATAGATAGAGGTAATGGATAATTACTATGACAGAACTACAAATTGAAGACATCGTTGTTGGAACAGGCAATTCGCCAAAGCAAGGGCAAACAGTTATAGTCCATTACACGGGATGGCTGACTAATGGTAAGAAGTTCGACAGTTCAGTGGACAGAGGACAGCCCTTTGAATTCAGAATTGGTGTTGGTCAAGTCATTCAAGGATGGGACCAAGGGGTTCTCACTATGAGGGTTGGTGGAAAAAGAAGACTCACAATTCCACCAGAGCTTGCATATGGAAACCGTGATGTTGGAGAAGGACTCATTCCAGCAAATTCAACGCTTGTCTTTGAGGTTGAGCTTCTGGGTTTTAAATAACTACATCATTGCTCGATTTGCAGAAGATTCTATATGCGTTCAGACCAAAAACTGTCTGGGAGAACCAAACTTTGAGGACACTTGCTTTTGATGGACAGTACATAGACACGGTAATCAATTATCTCAGTCATAATTATTCAGCAGTAACAAGGAAACTACTCAAAACTGAACAGGGAATTATGGCAATATTCATACATGAGGAGTATGTATTTAGGACAGGTTCGTACCAGACGTTAACTTCGATAGTTGAAGCAAATGGCCATTTTGGAAATGCCACATTAACTGTTGTTGGAAGCGGGGGTGGTGGAGGCATCTGTAATTTCAATTGGGGGTCTCACTCAGCAGGTGAGGATTCAATTATTCGAAATATCCAACATCTAATTGACTCAGACGCCAGAAGATATCAAGGCTACAGTTGAATTTCGTATGAAAACTGAGATTGAGAACTACATCTGAGGAATCAAGTTCATGACAATGGGAGCATATCCATGGGAAAACACCTCGACCACAAATGGATCGCAAGCTTCCGCAACCTTTGTCCATGCACCATTGTCACGACGATAATAGGCATACTGTGCGTTACTATGCCGAATCTCAATTATTGATTTTGAGGGAATTCTATCAAGGTCACTGACTTCGAGTTTTCGGTCAATCTTGGATTCGTCATCTTCTGGTTTTGAAAGAAAGACAGAGAAAATCACACCAGCATTAGGCAACAGTAATGCAACATGAGGGCGATCAATGGAATTCCATCTCTTTGGAACAGGTGGATAGCGACATGTAAATGCGCCTGATGCTGAACGAAGTACTAAATACGTACCCTCATCTATTGTCATTGGATCAGTAACCTCTAGCGTGCCTTGCGTATGTGGGGATATCTCTGTACTGATTGTCACATAGGATACTTACGCGTAAGCGTATATAACCTTCAGTTGAGCACCTATTGACAATTGCACCTCCTAGAGATGCGATAGAGCTCAACCAGACGGCATTTCCAAAGTCTGATCCTAAATAATTGATTTGGAAACAGCAATGCGAAGAAACCTACTAGAAGTCTAATTTTCGAGGTGCTATCATTCATTGTGATGACTTAACAAATGGCCACTTAGCAAATAAGAACTCTCATCCACGAAACAAACGAGCGGCTTCAAACACACCTTTCAAAGATGTGAACACTTTAGAAGCTCCTGCATTATAGAGAACATCTGATGCAGTTTCTCCAGTTACAACTCCCCAGAATTCAATGCCAGCTCTTTTGGCTGCTGTAGCATCAATTAGTGCATCTCCAACGTAAACCACCTCATTTGGACTTACTCCTAAATCGGATGCAATTTTTAATAGACCATCTGGAAAGGGTTTGGGTTTGGGTGATTCATGCCGGGTTTGGATTATATCGAAATTCTCCTGAAGTGGTATCTGTTTCATAATCTTATCAAGTGCAGGTCGACCGTTATTCGTAAGTATTGCTATCTTAAATCCCAAACTACGTAGTTCCTTGGCAATCTCCAGAGAACCTTCGATTGGAGTTGCTGTGTCAGCTGCAAAGCCTTCATGTTGGCTGAGGATTCTATCAACTTCAACCTCCATGACAGTCCATTCTTCTGCTGTAAATCCATTGTTCAGAAAATAATCACGAGCTTTTCCAGTCGTGCTGGAAATTCCATCTGCAGGCTCAAGAAGATCAGGAGGCAGTCCTTTTGACAAGTAATACTCCTTGGTGTCGTTTCTCATATCTTCGAGTGGGAGGGTCAAATGAGTTATTGTTCCATCCATATCGAACACCAAAGCTTTCAACACGAGTAATCAACCCAGTCGAGAGCAAATGGACCCGCTATTAAGGATACCTTTACCCTCACTTTAATTACTCAGGATAGAGGTTGACAATGAAATCTCGAATAGTTGATGCAACTAAGGGCAAGCTTCTCTGATAGAAATGACCTTCCCCTTCTAGTGGTACAGAACAATTTGATTCAGGTTTGATCTTTTCAGTAATAATTGCAAGATCATCAAAATGAATCATCTGATCGGAGGTTCCATGGAACAAGAGAACGGGACATTTGATTTTTGAAAGTTGTTCAATATCAAATCCATCGCTAGAAATTAAATCAATGGATGCACTGAGTGAGATGAGAAATGAAGGAGTTTCTAACAGGGCCGTTCTCATGGCAGTAGATGCACCAAATGAATAGCCAACAATTCCAACATCATTGACTTGGGTATTGGATTGTAGAAACTTTACTGCATTCATTGTATCTATAACTGCACCATTTATTCCCGAGAACTGAAATGAGCTAGAATCTACGCCTCGAAAGTTAAACCGGAATGTAGTAAAAGATGCCTCAAGAAAGACTTGTTCCAATGTTGTTACAACATGATTCTCCATGTTTCCACCAAAGAGCGGATGAGGATGCAAAATGACAACACTAGGCTTGGTTTTTGATTCAGAAGAAGTTAGAATTCCACGAAGATTATAGCCTTCAGATACGATTTCAACAGATTCTGTTTTCAAGTTATTCACTCAGCTTAGTGGGAGCATATTCAAGAGCCTTAGTGCAAGCATGGTCCATGTCTGCTGGTTTAACAATTTCCATTTTGACTCCAGGAGCAATATCTTCACCAATTGAACCAACATAGGGCCAACATGCAGTTTCGCAATAGATTTTACCATTTTTCTTGAATTCCTCATATTGAGGACAATATGGATGGTAAGTAACTGCACGAGTATCGCTCTCCCAAGTCACATCCATCTTTGTGCCCATTATATGACCAATGATAATCCATGCATCTACTGCGTCCTTCAGAGTATTACCTAGACCTAGTCGATTCTTCATTGTTAAAGCATCTTGTTGACCAAGCTTCTGGAATATCTCAGCGGTTGCTGCAAGACCTTGCTCTCCAAAACGAGTTTCTAAAACAAGAGGGATTTCAGATATCAGTCTGAATAGATTGCTCCGGAGCTCATGAACCTTATTCCCAGCTGGAATGATACCTTTCACAGCTGCACTCTTCATTACACCCATTTCCAGATCTACATCCTTTGAGATTAATTTGGTAGTTAGAAATCAGATAGATTAGTCTTCTCTTTGATTCAGTTTCTTTATGGAGGAATTATCTTATAGGTTAACGATGTTCTATTTTTTCTGAAGGATGGAGAATGTGCTTTGGTCAATACTAATGATATGTATAGCATGGTAAAGGAGTTTCCAGGCTTACTCACTAAATACAAGGTAAATAATGAAATCCAAGAAACTTGTGTTCGAATCGGAGATGAAGGTCTTAATGGAATTGTAATTATTGGAATGGGAGGAAGCGCTATTGCTGGTCTTTATGTACAGTCTCTCTTTAAAGAGTCTGCATTAATACCAGTATTAACGAATCAGGATTATACGCTGCCTGCTTTTGTGGATTCTAACTGGATTACCATAGCTGTTAGCTACAGTGGAAATACAGAAGAAACCTTGGCAGCATATGATGAAGCAATAAAACGCAACTCTCCTACATTCATCATCGCTTCTACAGGCGAACTTACTTCCAAAGATAATTGCCTGAGTAAAATAAGGATTATAGAAGGGTATCAACCAAGAGCCGCATTTCCTTTGATCTTTCCACCAATCTTGAATCTTGTTGAATGTGCTATGGGATTAAAACCGACGCAGCTAGAAGATATTGCTGATTCGCTTGCGAAAAGAATAGTAGAATGGGAAAATTCACCACTAGCACCTAGAAATTTTGCTCAGGACCTGGTAGGAAGCGCGCCTGTTTTCATAGGTTCTAGACACCTTGTTCCTGTTGCCTATAGGGCAAAGTGCCAGATTAATGAAAATGCCAAAACAATGGCATTCTTCTCTGAGATACCTGAAGCTAATCATAATGAGATTGAAAGCTTTACAGCTGAGAATGAGTTCGAAATATTACCAATATTTCTCCGTAGCCTATACGAAGATACAAGGATTCAGAAGAGGATGGATATTACAGCTAAGCTCTACGAGGAGGAGGGATATTCACCAGTTCGTCTTAGCATTCGAAATTCGAGTAAATTGGAAGAGATGTTGGCGTTGACTCTATACCTTGATTTGGTTTCAGTTGAATTCGCTCAAATCCGCAAAGTAGACCCTTCATCTGTTGAGAGAATAAAAAAACTCAAGAATGAATTGAAGTAAGACAGTCAAATATTATGATAGATAGAGATTTTTCCACGAAGAATTTAGATCCCGATGGTTATGCCGGTTGAGTTGAAATATAGAATTCGCCATGTAAGTGACTGTTCCTCATCAAACGTAATGAAGGTGTACCTTAGTCTAACATACCAATTCCATGTATCATCAATATCAGCTTGAAGGATAGCGGACCTATCAGTATCAGAATTAATCGTTGTTGCAAGTGTAAAATTAGAATCATATCCAGGATAAAGTAACTGATTAGGATTATTGCTCAAATCTCTGTTAAGAACTGTATAAGAGAGCAGGTCATCGTTGAGCCAAACAGTTGCATAAAGAGCTTTCAATCGAACATTTCCTCCAGTTGGTGCATCTGTTCGGAAATTAAAATAAAGTGAAAGATAGGGGTCAACTGATTCATTTTCTTGGTCAATGTTTCCCACTATTACATCTACGAGATTCACTTCCATTCTACCAGCTAGCACATAGCTACCAGAATAGTATTCTATATTGCCAACAAGGAAGACTGAACTCACAATTGCAGAAATGATAAGAAACGCAACAATTACATTCTGACTGCGCTCACTTGAAATCATCTCTGTTCACTTTTCAATTTGCTAGATTAGTCAATATGTTCCTTTTGCTTCGCGCAGCAATCAAATTAGATTAGAAATGGTAGTGATATGATATGAACAACCCAAGGGAATAGTGCTAATAATGCTGGAAGAGGTATGCCTGGAAGTATTTCGTTTTCGCGAGCAATCACTGTCATATTGATTATGATTCCAATGATGGCTAAT
>PJET01000094.1 GCA_002825515.1 Candidatus Thorarchaeota archaeon MP11T_1
CTGGAAATCCAATCTCTTTTGATTTGGCAACAGCCTCATCTGCTGTACTTGCAGTTGCATAGGCTGGAATTGGGATACCATACGCTTTCATTATGTCCTTGGCCTCATGCTCTAGGACAAAGGTTCTACCCTCTTCTTGGGCGATCTTGAAGATTTTCTTGGCTTCTTTCATCTCTGATTCAGGCCTCTCTCACTTGTTCCAGATTGTCCATCCTTTTTATCATTTGTCAGATATTGCTGTCTTGTTGAATTTTTTGCCATACTTGATTTCACCATATTGTGCAAGTGCTCGTACTGCAAGAGCTGCCTTCTCTCCTGTAGCATAAGTTGGCACACCCATTAGTGCCATAATTTCACCCGCTTTAGTAGTGAACCCTCCACCCATAGAAACAACCACGAAAGGAAGTCCAGATGAACGCTGGTGATTTGCTATTACGTTGGTCACATCCATTTCGAGACTGGGCGTCTGTAATAGCATACCAACCACGAAAATATCATATTCCCCGCTAGCAATTGCCTCCTCAAACACAGCATCATACCTGCTGGAGTTCGCATCGCCAACAACGTCGATAGGATTGCCAATTGCGCAGTATGCTGGTAATCGGTCATTGAATCTCTTCTCAAGCTCAGGAGAAGGGCTAGGTATGTTAAGTCCTAGAGCCTCAAGAGCATCTGTCGTCATCACTCCGAGACCCCCTCCGTTTGTGACCATAAGGACTCTGTCCCCCTTTGCTGGAGGTTGCATGGCTAATGCTTTGGCCATGTCAAACATCTGTTCAAAGTTGTCTGATCTGATAATTCCCGCTTGTCTATAAGCTGCATCAGCGATATTATCCGACCCTGCCAATGATCCCGTATGTGACATAGATGCTGCTCTGGCTCTTTGTCCTTTTCCTGACTTTACTACTAGAACTGGTTTGTTTGGAGTTACAGTTCTTGCTGTATCAAAGAAGGAGCGTCCCTTTGCTTCATCATAGCCCTCCGTGTAATAACAGATGACTTGTGTTGTTGAATCCTCTCCTAGATAACAGAGAAGATCATCATCATCAACATCGCTTTTATTACCTAGACTGACGAGCTTGCTAATACCAAGACCTAGTTCCGCAGTCCAGTCAGATATCGCGGCAGCAAATGCTCCTGACTGAGAAACAAGCGAGATATTTGCTACATTACTGGGTTTTGGGCGTCCGCATCTATACTCGGGCAAGAAGAATGTGTCAATATGACTGAGCGTGTCTATGATGCCCACACAATTGGGACCGATAATCCGAATCTTGTTCTTCTTTGCAATAGAAACAATCTGATCCTCGATTTCAGCTCCCCTTGGTCCTGTTTCCGAGAACCCTCCAGATATCACGATGACCGCCTTTGAACCTTTAGCCGCAATATCTTCAAACACTCTTGGTGTGATTCTGGCAGGTACAGCGACAACTACCAAATCAACTGGACCATCAATCTCTTGAAGAGTTGGAAAACATGGAATTCCTAAAACCTGTGTATATTTTGGATTGACACCATAGACATCTCCAGTGTATTGAGGTTTTATGAAATTCTGAATTATTGCTTGACCCACACTGTTCTGACTTGCAGAGGCGCCATATATTGCAACACTCTTGGCTTCAAAGAATAGATTGATGGATTCGGTATTCACAGTGGACAATATTCTCACATCCAGACCTAAGGTGGAATGGACTGTCTGAAAACCAATTAGTACTTGTTTGTTCCCATCTGGTCTAGATGATAACGCTAAAAGCAAGAGTTACTTGAGTTCACAAGAGGCACAGAAGTGAGCTTTGATTTCTTCACGGATGGGATTTCTATCCTGCAGGCATCATCCAACGATCTAGAGGTTTGGATGAGCGAAGCCTTGAATTCACGTCGGATTACCTTTGGAAACGAACTCCTCTGCTATAGTCCGACTGCATATCCATACAGAATCAGAGACCATGAACAAGTCAGTTCAGTAAATTTTGTGTCCCTCAGTGTGACAGGCACTGCATGTTCGTTGAAATGCGAGCACTGTGAAGGACACCTTCTGAAGGGAATGGAATCTACAATCACACCAGAAACCCTCTTCGAGCGCTGTAAACAAATCAAGAGTCTTGGAGGAGAGGGCGTACTGATTAGTGGTGGGTCTGACTCAGAGGGATATGTCCCCCTCGAACGATTTGGAGATGCCATTGGTCGAGTAAAGTCTGAACTAAACCTCGAAGTTGTCGTACATACTGGTCTTGTTAGTGAACAGACTGCACAGTTTCTGGCTGAAGCACAGATTGATGCCGCAATGCTTGATGTCATTGGGGATGAGCGAGTTGCGCGTGAAGTGTATCATATCAAGGATGGACCAAAGAAAATGCGTCACACTCTTGATATATTAGAATCACTCAATGTTCCGACTGTTCCTCATGTTCTTGTGGGATTAGACTATGGCAAACTCGGGGGTGAGCTTGAAGCCTTGGAGATTATCTCACAGGGTTCACCAGCCGCTGTGGTCATTATAGCACTGAGCCCATTACGTAAGACTGCAATGGAGGGTGTGGTTCCACCCATGCCTGAAGACCTTGCTCGCATTATAACTATTGCAAGGGTCGGAATGAGGGAAACCCCTCTACTTCTAGGATGTGCACGCCCAATGGGTCAACACAAGATTGACACAGACATGTTTGCAATTAAGAGTGGCGCGAATGGAATCGCACTCATCAGTCAAGAAGGGGTCGATTTTGCAAGATCTGTGAATCTAAAGCCGGTCTTTCTGGATGTCTGTTGTAGTTTAGCCTACAAAACTATGATGTGACCTCAGTCCTGACAATCCATCCTGAAAATTCATACCCAAAATCGAAGACCCATAGTCCGAGAGCAGTTACTAGAAACATTGGCCAAGGAATTGCCAGGAATAATGCTACTAGTTTGAGTGTGAACCTATACTTGAACAACCAATATGCTCGCGGAGATCGTTTCTGGTCTGCCCAATCATTCCCTTTCTCATCTAGAACTGCTGCTAGGAATAGAATAATGAGAATTGTAAGCCAATCGAGCCAATTAGTTGGGAGAGGAACACCTCCCAATATCACAATGGTCACAAAAATCAGAATGAATCCTATAATGAACTGAGGTCTGTTCACCTTGCCTGAAGCCGTGACAGCAATCAAAATACTAGTTAAGAGAACCAAGTCCCATTCTGAGAGAGTCATTAGAAATCCAAATAGGACTCCTGAAAGTGCGAAAGGATACCATGCCAGATGGGGTCTGCTCAGCTCATCCAGCAGCTCATCTCCTAATTTCAGAGTGAATCCCGCAGACAAGTAAGCTAGGAAGTATATAATCCACTCAAGCATCTCTATTGTCCATCCACACACTGCCATTGAGATTAAGAAGTGGCTCCTCAGTCTAACTATGACTCTTCGCTGGACATTTCTGTCCTCAGATAGCCAATTTGCATCATCGGAGCCTTGTAGACATCCACAGATGCCTTGATAAAACTTGGCGATTGTCTACATCAGAACTACTGGCGTTCCGATTGCTTGACCCGGAAGATTAGTGCGGAACTTTGCACGAACTGCCCCACTGTTCCCGTGAGCCCCAAGAATCTTCCCTAAGAATTCTCTCTCCTCTGGTGAGGTCCATTTCACCTTTCGGCTGATAAGGGCTGAAGCCTCCGCACGAGTCTTAATATCATCAAAAATCAAAATCACCTGATTTGTGTGCTGTAGGTGTTTACCCCTACGATAGCTTGTGACTACACCTTTTCGGCCCTTTAGAATGTCACTCTTTGACATGCGGAGTTCCTCCTATAGGAGTTCTCGTGAACGCCCCAAGGAATCGGATATAAGACTTACTGAATAGACTACTAACTTCTCAGGATTCAATTCCTGGGCCCTTGTCAGGGGTTGACATTGTATCATCCTTCTTTGTATATCGTCTTGAACGATCAACTTCTCTACCTTTCTCAAGTAGTACATCTCGAACTGTATACCCTATCGGATTCTGTATTTGCGCGACTCTGTATAGTGCAAACCATAATCTCCCATCACCCATTGAACCTTGAATATAGAGGTTGTTAACCATATCTCTAGCTCTTTCAAATCTATCAGTAGAATGTCCAATTGACATTAGGATTCCTTTCTCTCGATCATTGATCTCTTTAACACGCCATGCCATCTGCATTGAGCTAATGAATGACAGAATCATAACGAACACAACAAAGAGAATTGAATCCATGAATAATGCCAAGTCAGCTATGATAACTGAAACGGCTACTAGTGATCCAACTAGGATAATTTCGAACAATATCCCCTCAAATACAGAGTTTGCATAATGAGTAACACGCCATTGATAGTATCTCGAAATAGCTGAAGTTGGCTCTCTGAAACGCATAATGTCGTACAAATATCTGTCTCTAGCTCGTCTTCCTATGAATAGCCAGATGAATTGTAGTAAGATAGCTTGCAGGAATATTACAAATGTGAGCATGCTATTGGGAGACAGCTGCATAAAACATTCGACCCTGAGTATGCGTTTAAACGTATTGAACAGCGCTCTAACGATTACTTTCGGTTTACCCTCCACTCGGAAAATGTGCTCAGAATCAGATACACTCACTAGGAAAATCTGAACCTCTTTCAGACTCCCGTTAATCTTGGATCTATTGTGGATTTGAGCGGGTCTTGGTCATGCTCTCCCGGAATCGACCTGGACCCGCCTCCTCTCTTTTTGTCAACAGAATGACTTATCATCAGTCACAAAATTGTTCGCTGTTGGTGACTTTCTTGGACAAAGTCAATCATATAGACCCGGAAAAGACAGTAAGCATCTCTGATTTCCTTGATGCGATGTCTGATGTAAATGTGCTTGGTGCAGGTAGACTCGGTAGAGCCATGAACATCACAAAACGAATCTTCGAAGATTCAGATTGCTACACATTCCTCTCCATATCTGGACCTATGGTTCCAGGAGGTCTCCGAACTATCGTGAGCCATTTGGTTGAGAAAGGACTTGTGGATGCAATAATCACAAGTGGAGCAAACATTGTTCATGATCTCATTGAGGCCTATGGAGGTGGTCATTACCGAGTGCCTCCTTCAAAGAATGACTATGAACTTCGAGAGGCTGGAATGGGTCGAATAGCTGACATATTTGTTCAAGAAAAGGACTTTGAACTCTTTGAGAAGAGTATCTACACATTCCTAGATTCCCTATCAGAGGAAAAACTCACAACCCTCGCGCCAAGTGAATTTCTTGCTGAATTGGGCCACACGATTGATGATACAACCTCTATTGTGAAACAGGCATCCAAACAAGGAGTTCCTATCTTTTCACCCGGCCTCATGGACTCGATGCTTGGGTTCCATCTCTATACCTATAGTACAACCAAGAATCTGGCTCTCGACTTTGTGAAGGACCTTCGTATCTTGGGAGATATTGTTACCAAACAGAAGAAGACTGGAGCAATCATGCTTGGAGGAGGTCTCACTAAACACTTCACAATGGGCTCTACAATCCTCCGGGGAGGTCTTGATATGGCTGTACAGATCACACTTGATCGACCAGAGGGAGGTAGTCTGGGCGGAGCTCCACTTGTTGAAGGCATTTCGTGGCAAAAGATGCAGACTGAGGCTAACTTTGAAACCGTCATTGGAGATGCTACGATTATCTTTCCGTTACTCATTATCGGGTCTTTGTCTTGAAGATCTGGCGTGTCATTAACAGGAATTTAATTCACAATAGTTAAATACAACTTGGTCTATAACGAAATGTGGTTTCTATGAGCGACAAGAAATGGCCAATGCCTTACAGAAAGGGATCGGTGTACTTCCAATACCAAGTGATAAATTTTGAACGAGCCAAGAAGTTCTATTCTGAGATTATGGGTTTTGAGATCACATGGGATGGTGGAACAGAAATCGGATGGGCTGAGTTTGCGCTTCCTGCAGAAGGTGCTAAATTAGGTATCAACCTGATACGAGAGGGTGAACATCGCCAGGGTTCTGGAACACTCACAATAGATGTTGAAGACCTTGACGTATGCAAGTCATATTTTGAGAGCAAGGGAATCGATGCATCTGAAATAACTGATATTCCTGACATGGTTTCATACTTCAATGTAAAGGACACTGAGGGTAATCCAATACAGGTTGTAGCAGAACCCCGCGTCAAAAGCGAGAAGTGAACCCAAAATTAATCATCATACTTCATGGCTATAGCTAATCCAATCAACATAATCAGGACACCAATGTACAGATGGTGCAATTGAAATCCCATTATGATGTATGGGTCGAAATCCGGTAGAAAATGAAGGAAATCGGTACCATCTACAAAGTCATGAAGATCATCAACGATTAGAATTAGACCAACTATTAATGTCAGAACACCTGCTGCAACACCTTGCTTTCCCACGATTTTTCACTCCATTTTGAGGTTATGAAAATCCCTTCATTGATATTATACCT
>PJET01000225.1 GCA_002825515.1 Candidatus Thorarchaeota archaeon MP11T_1
ATGAATACCTGTCTGGTTATGACACAAACTCCCTGAAAATTCCGTCAAACCAATTACCTACTACCGAACAATCTGTGATCCTTCTCTTCAATCCCGGGAAGAAGTGTCAAGTCATCCTTAGAGCAAATAAAATGCCCCTAGAAGCCTCAGAATACATTATGAAACCAGTAATCCAACTTGGAGGAAAAGGCGGAGGAAGAGGAGATGTATATACTGGTGGTTTCGTTGATGTTCAAGACCCAGTGGCATTGTACAATACAATCGTTTCTGAGGTTCGAAAATTAATTGTATAATCTTGCTCGAATTTTTCCGAATCCTAAAAATAATTGATGAATAGGAATAATCACTATTGCTGACTCTATGGTTCTTGCTTTATTCCAACCCATGCTTCGCAGCTATCTCGGTCCAAAATTTCTTGACAGCCCATGGGACAGCTAGAAACTCTTCACGAAATCCATCAAAATTCAATCCCCTAATCATTAATTCTTGGGAAGTGCCAATAAATCCTCTCGGTTCATCAAAATCAAAACAGACCTCAGCATATTTTCTGTTACAACGAAGAAGATCCATAATGACGGTCTGTTTCTTCTCAGGAGGTATCTTGTCTAGTGGGTATACATCAGAGTAAATCTGAACCCATTTTAATCCAGGTTTGATGAAGACTGTGTACTTGAACGATAAGGAATCGTCTTCGGTTGACTCACTTGCAAGCTGTTCATCCTTCCTTTCACTGAAAACAAGTTCAAAGAAACCCTCTTCCTCATTCCAGTAATGCTTCATATTTAGAAGATTCAAATAATCCTCGATTTGGCTCCTAACATCAACCAATCTACTTCCTCCGAAAGGATAGGGTAAGTATGTCTGATTTAAGGATTTGTAGGAATTAGAGAATCAATAATCAGTATACTCCCAAAAAATCTGATAGACAGACATCGTCGGTCTTCCACCACCAACATGAACCTCAGGTGGAATGGTTACTGTGTACACCATCTCGTAGGCCAAGTATGAGAAGTAACGCATCCAATAAGAAAAGAGATCATTGAAATAGACAAAATAGTTGCAGCCATGCTCGCGAAGGTATGACAAAGTTTCTATTGGTGTCATATTTCCATGAATAATATCTGGACTTACTAGACCAGCTAGATCGATCATTGATCTATTTGAGATGTACCTGACAGCGCCTGCATCATGAGTGGCAAAAACAGCATCCTGTGGAGTATTCTCAGCTAGCCAATAACCAATGTTTACGTGTAAATCGTTTACTGTCTTGACTGCTTTTCCATAGTATGTTGCTTGGCTCATGTAATGAGGGATAAGGGGTACAATAAGTACCATAAGAGCGAGCAAAGCAGCCACAGCCTTTGTTTCATTGGTTTCGTAAAATTTGAGAATTCCTACGAGAATAGCTTCAAGAATCCAAGCAGTAGCAATGATAGCCACCACGAAAAAGAGATTGAATACCGGAATGAGATACCTCGTGTTATTGATCAATGAAGCATATGGTGCTGTCAATCTATACAAGACAGTCAGGATAACAGGAAACATCCATGGGAATGGTTTCCCCTTGACAATCAGGATAATACCTAGAAATACTCCCACAAGGAGAAATGGCATTTCCATCACAAATATGGTCCACCAAAAGTTCCAAGCTTCAATCTCGGATTCTAATGGAGTGTGTACTTTTGCATAGAATGTGTCAGGCAAAGGCAATCCTGTTACATTAATACAGTGGAGAATCCATGGCAAAACAACAAGGGCAGCCAAACCAGCTGACGCAAACAATGTGACAACTCGCTTTCTATCAATCCTTTTCTTAAATACAAGAATAAGAAATCTAACGGGAACGCCAAGTGCAATTATGATTCCCTCCGGTCTTGATAGGTATGCAATCCCAACTACCACTCCCAAAAGCAAATCATATTTGATATCCTCTTTATCGAGAATGATTATTGAGAAAAGCAGAACAAACATGAATAGGGGAGTTTCCATTCCGGATAGGATTATCCAAGTATTTCGTGGCAGAATGACAAAACCAATGATGGATACAATTCCCCATAATCGACTTTCAGTATACTCAGTAACAATCATTCCAATTAAGAACGTTGAAGCTATATAGAAGCACATTGATGTTAGATAGACGCCCCATGCCAATCCTACAGGATCAGCGGAAAAATGGAACAGAAAAGAGAGTATCACAGACCAAAGAGGACTTGTTGATCCTGTACTTGGGTAACCGGGTGAATATTCCCAGGGAGTCCCCTCATAGATAGTCCTTGCATATTGAAGATGAATCCATGAGTCATCCAATGTGAAACCGGGATTGGTGTACGAAAGCATAGTGGATAGATAATATGCACAAGACAAACCTGAAGATAGAACTGCAGCTACAAAGACAGTGAGAGTTGTTCTATTCTTTACAAGCCATTTATGAAAATTACCAACATCCACAGCCGAGATCATCTCACTTGAGTCATTGATAATATTTCCAGAAAGCTCGTTCAATTCTCCCACTGTCTCTTTGCATCGCCAATTTGGTCAAGACTATATGTCTTTCGTAGAAGAGATACTTTCGGGCAACTCCCTCACCTATCTCGTAATCCTTCTAGTAAGAATCATCTAGTAGAGAACTCATTTAGCAAAATCAATGTTTTTGATTGATGGGTCTGAATTCAGTAAGGGGAAGGCAATGGCACTCGATCAAGCTCGAACGACTCAGCTGCAACTTGAACAAGCAGAATCAAGTCGTCATCTAACAGCATTCAGTCCACCCGGTATTGCTATTGAGGCTGTAAAATATCCATTCTTAATGGCGGGTGTGTTGGCTTCAACAGAGCCTTCGGAATATCTATCCATATACGATCATCCTGAGTCATGGATAGGTTTGGATAGAGAAGCTATCTTATCTATGAGGAGAAGGTTGTATAGGTTCATAGTTACAATCGATGCACGCAGCAAAGAACCATTGAATTTTGTAGAAGCACTGCAGACAATTGCCCTTTCTGTTAGCCCAGTAGCGATTGAAGTCGAAGCCACGAACCTTCCCCCAAGAAATCTGCAACCTCTCGGAGGACAACTTCCAGCAAGTGCACCAGTCGAAATTAGATCATTGGAGATTGTATCAAATCCTGAAATCAGTAGAGTAGCTAAAAGAATTGTAGAACTTGATATCCCTGCTTCTGAGGCTGCTTGGAAACTACTTGATTATGACTACTCTCTTGACCAAGTTGCTCGTCTAATGTCAGTGGGATTACTAGGTCGAATAGACAGTCGAAGATTCGTTCCGACAAGGGGAGCATACAAAGCTGTGATAGATGCATACATCAGTCGTTGTTTAATGGAACTTTCTGATAAGAATACATTCTCCTCTTTCAGAATCGGGATGTCTGAGATACATGGAGAGAATTTCACAATATTCACTCAACCTGGAAAACCACAGGTTGATTATTTCAGAATCGAAAGAACCCAAAGAGGGTTTGACCGTGATTTAAGCCTAGATGGAGTCAAGTATATTACATTGGATCCGAAGACATCCGTTTATGCAGACCACGCAAGATTCTCTATGTACCAAGATTTTGTTAAGAGAGGAGAGTCAGCGCATGTGACCATTTTCCATTATGCACGGAATTGCAATAATGATATTCTTGGACCTTGGCTTGTTCGTGCAGGTGTGAATTCCGCACTTGAATCTGACCAGGTAATCCTTGATAATAAAGAAAATGCAATTTCAGTTCTTGAATCATTATTAACTCCAGACATCAATGTTTGGACCAAGAAAGAATCACTCCTTGATGATTTCGGAGGAGTCTTCAAGACTGAAGAAAACTCATCACCACTAAGTAGATTGTCATGAAAAAAGAAAAAAGAGTGTAGGAGTAGACCTACACTTTCTCTTTGGCTTCTTTTCTAGAAGCGCCTTTATACATTAAAACTAGACCAAGGATTGTCAGAAGACCACCTGATAGTAGACCGCCGCCTGGAAATATCGCTCCGAATCCAAGAAGATCGAGGGCTAGGGCAATCAAACCAATGCCTATCAAAAGCATTATGAGACCAACACCTATGCCTGCAGCTCTGAATGCCATGGATCTTGGATACTTGCTCTCAATCACATATCCAGTTGGAGCAGAAACGGAGGCTCTGTATTTCCTATTCCCATACCGATACTCAAGCTCCCAAACTGGAACATGAATCAAGAATGTTTCACCTACATCAATCCTGTCTTCCCTTGACTCAATTTTGTCAACTTCTGACAGGATCAGTTGAGTCTGTCGATCCATTGCCATCTGTTTGGCAGCTTCTTTTGCTTGCTCCAATGTCATAGTACTATGGAGTACTTTCCCATCAAACTCTTCTGCATGAGCATGGCTGAAGAATTCCTTGGCTCGAGTTGGAATTGGATGCCCACGAACATCGGGATCGATTTCCTTAACAGCTGCGATATTAATCTCATGTCTTCGAGTGAATTGGCCAGATTCTGGCTTCCAGTAATATTCAATGTTTTTGTAGGCACCTCTCCGCTGTGGCCATTCATTGTGAAAATGAGCATCTCTGCCAAGTCCACGATATGTGGTGTCAGCGTCGACTCTGCTTATCCAAAATGGATACCAGATTTGTTGTGTCTGGACAAACTTTGCTTGTACGGCAAGGTCAGCTGGAACACCGAGCTGTTTAGACACCCAATCGAGAAGGGTTGTCTGTGACTCGTATTGATCAAAGTGCACACGTATCATGTAGTGGTCCTGAAACTTTGCGCCATCTGTCGTTTGGGCAGTGCCACAATAAGGACAGACTAGCAAAAGATCTCCAGGTCCAGTTTGAAAATCTGCATCACAAAACGCACATCTTGCCATAATATCACCCCTTCTTTGTCCGCTCGGTCATAATCAACACCCTAAACCCAAAGAATGTCATGATTATCCCTAAAATCATGGACGCTATTCCACCAATCGTGAACAAGGTATCAGCTTCAGGAGTTGCATTTAGTCCCATGAGAAACAGCTCTCCACCGACACCAGCCACAATAATTCCAATTAGACCAATAATAGTCCAAAGAACGCGCTGGCCTCTACTAATAGGAATCTCTCCAAGAACAACTTTTCCAGTGTTCCCATCAATTGCACATTTGTAGAGGTCTCCTTGGTACTTATACCGTACCAAGGAAAATGGTGCTTGCAGATATGTTGTTCCTCTGACACTAGTTGTTGTTCTGCAATCAAAAAGCTCAGCCAATCCACTAGCTGCTTGAGATCGATGCCTATCAGCTACACGCCCATGGACAGTCTTCTCAAACTCTTCTGAACCAATCTCTGCATTCAGGATTGTTGGTTCAAGGTCTTTTATCTTCTCAAAATCATAAGGAACTGTATGACTCAGTTTGACGGTGTTAAGATAATCCTCAATACCATAAAACCTAGCACCTTTTCTAGCCAAGAGAGGTTCATCAGTGTCTGTATGAATCTCATCTTGAACAGGTACGTATCCTGTTTCGTAGTCAGTATAGGTTTCTGTTCTCGTGTTACCATCAGAATCCCTAACAGTCCTAGTTTTTTGTACCGGAACTTGGACGGTTTTGTATCCCTTGTAGTATGAATCAGCTTTTACTTTTGCGGTCCATACAGGAACATAGATCAGTCGATTTTCTACAACTTGCGCGTCTTTCACAAGAGATTTGTTCATTCCCTTATTTTTGTCGAGAAAGTTGCGGAATCCTTCTGTTCGAGTTTCCCCATCGACAGCAGTTTCCATCAGATGATCACCAATTGCTTTTCCTTCATCTGTGGTAGTGCTGCCACAATATGTACAAGTAATAACCACATCGTCGGGTCCGGTCTTCACATTTCCATTGCAGACGGGACACTTAAACATGTCCGCTGCTTCTGCTTCTGAACCCATTTTCAAACTCTCCGGAGTCTGTGTCTAAAGGCAATTTGTGACATAGGCATTTAAGACTTCGTCACATAGCCATTCACCATTAAAATGGCATTTCAAGTGGTATAGCCAATCTGGAATTCATCCACAGCGATACAACCAGCTCGACCTTCTAGATAAAAGAAAATGATATTCATTAAAGACACGAGTGATCCAAGAACAAGACTCGGAAGAGATGCAATGAGATGATCAAACCCACTTGTAATTGGGAAATAGCTTCCAAAGAGTAATTGGAACACAAAATATGACAATAGACCTCCAAACATGTAGAGTAATGCATATGAAATCAGGAAGTAGGAATTAACACTCTTTCGCCATATTGTTAGTAAGACCAAACCTCCTATGAATGCAAAAAAATAACCTATTACAATTTGGATATTACTCATCATTAGAATAGAGATACCACCTGACCGATAAATCCAGAGAATTCCTGAAGTAACTAAAAGACTCGCAATGAATTTCAGTGGAAATACAAGACCAAGAAT